>NZ_CDRRTB010000081.1:0-8285 GCF_977045075.1 Peptostreptococcus sp.
TGCGTCTGTATTTTAGGGGCCTATCCTTGCTTTTAGTAATGGCCTGTAGGGATGTATTTGACAACTGTAAGGTCTTTATCAAGCACTCTATAGCAGGAGGGCTTTACTGTATGCTTAGGATGCCAAAAGACCTAACTGATGATGATATTAAGGTCCTAAAGGCCAAGATGAAGGAATATATAGAAAAGGACTATGAAATAAAATGTCACTATATGCCAAATGACCAAGCCATTGACAAGTTTGAAGAGGTTAGAAGGTTTGACAAGTCTAATCTCCTAAAGTATAGGGATGATGACCTTACTAAGGTATATGAGTGTAATGGCTACTTTGACTATTTTTATGGATATATGTTCCCATCTACCTCATATATCAAGGATTTTGACCTAGTTAGGATGGGTGAAGGTCTGGTAATCTTGGGTCCAGATAAGGGCATAAAGGGTAGGGTGGCAAAATTTAAGCCCCTACCAAAGCTGTCAGATATCTACAGGGAGTCTGAACAGTGGTCTAGGACCTTAGGAATAGAGACCCTAGTGGACCTAAATAGGATAATAGAAAACAATGAATATGGTGAAATGATAAGGACTGTTGAGTCCCTACATGAAAAGAAAATAGCTGAGATAGCGGATATGATAGTAAAGAGGAAGAGTAAGCTGATCTTGATAGCAGCGCCTTCATCATCAGGTAAAACGAGTTTTGCCCATAGGCTATCTACACAGCTAAGGGTAAATGGATTGACACCACTACCTATATCCCTAGACGATTATTTTGTCAATAGGGAGGATACACCAAGAGACGAAAATGGAGACTATGACTTTGAATCAATAGACGCAATTGATATTGACCGATTCAATAGGGACCTGAATGACCTTTTAGAGGGCAAGGAAATTGTGAAAATTAAATTTGATTTCATGACTGGGTCAAGGGTCTATACCGATAAAAAGCTAAAGCTGGAGGGTGACAACCCTATAATTCTGGAGGGAATCCATGGCTTGAACCCAAGTTTGACCAAGGACCTGCCAGATGATTTGAAGTTTAAGATATACTTAAGTGTTATTACTCAGATAAACCTGGATGACCACAATAGGATACCAACTACAGATTTCAGGCTGATAAGAAGGATAGTCAGGGACCACCAATTCAGAAATTCTAATGCAGAGAGTACACTAGAAAAATGGGCCTCAGTTAGGAGGGGGGAGGAAAGGAATATTTTCCCTTACCAGGAAGAGGCAGATGTTATGTTTAACTCAGCCAGTGTGTATGAGCTGTCAGTCCTAAAGCCAATGGCTATAAAGTTATTGAGAAAGGTTGACGAGGACTCTTGTCATTATTTAGATGCCTTGAGGCTAAGAAAGTTTTTACAGTACTTCAACCAGATAGATGATACTGGAGATATAGGTCCTACTTCTATAATTAGGGAGTTTATTGGTGGAAGCAGGATAGTTGACTAGAGGAGGAAGGATGCCGAGAAAAAAGACGAAAAAAGAAACGATAGAAATACTGGACCTCTTGAATGACCAGCACCCAGATGCTCATTGCGAGTTGGTGCATTCATCTGCCTTTGAGCTATTAGTAGCAACCATACTATCAGCCCAGTGTACAGATGTTAGGGTTAATATAGTCACAGAGGAAATGTTTAAAAAGTACAACCAGCCCCAGGACTTTAAGGACCTGAGTATAGGCCAGATAGAGGAAATGATTAAGACCTGTGGGCTATACAAGTCAAAGGCCAAGAAGATTAAGGAAACATCATCCATATTAGTAGACCTATATGGGGGCCGGGTTCCAGATAATTTAGAAGACCTTGTGAAGCTCCCCGGTGTGGGAAGAAAGACAGCAGGGGTTGTCTTGAGCAATGCCTTCGGAGTACCTGCTATTGCAGTGGATACCCATGTATTTAGGGTCAGCAATAGGATAGGTATAGTAAAGGAGTCTACACCAGAGAAGACAGAGTTTGCCCTGATGAAGGCAATACCAAAGGACAGGTGGACCCATTCCCACCACCTACTGATATTCCATGGTAGAAGGGTCTGTAAGGCTAGAAAACCAGAATGTAGTAATTGCTCTATAAGTCATATGTGCAACTACTATAGCTTTTAGATAGAAAATAAGATAAGGGGGTTGATATTATGGCTATCAATATAGTGCTTGTTGAGCCAGAAATACCGCACAATACGGGTAATATAATTAGGACATGTGCAAATACAGGGGCTATACTCCACCTGGTAAGACCACTAGGCTTTTCCCTAGATGATAAGCACCTAAAGAGGTGTGGTCTAGACTATTGGGATATAGCAGATATACAATACTATGATAGCTTCGAGGAACTTGAAGAGAAAAATAAGGGGGCTAAATTTTTCTTCTCTACCATAAACGGCAAACAAAACCATACTGATGTAAGGTATGAGGATGGTTGCTTTTTGGTATTTGGTAAGGAAACTAAGGGCCTACCCAAGGACCTGATAGAAGCCAATATGGATACCTGCATCAGGATACCAATGAGGGGGATAGAGGGTGCAAGGTGCCTTAACCTGTCTAATGCAGTGGCCATTGTGGTATACGAGGCTATGAGACAATTAGACTTTGATGGTTTGGTTTAGAAAAATCTGGAGGTAAGTATGAATAAAATTAAGATAGTCTGTGATAGTTTGTCTGACATAACCCAGGACTATTTGGACTTATATGATATAGAGATGTTGCCAATCAGTGTAAATATTGATGGTATTGAATATAAGGATAGGGTTGATATAGAGGGAGAAAAGTTTTATAGGCTATTGAGAGAAGAGGGCCTAATACCTAAGACTTCTCAAATAACATATGGGGCCTTCTATGAATGCTTTAAGAGCTACTGTGAGAAGGGCCACGATATCCTCTATATTTCTGCCGCGGCAAGTGCTACAGGTACCTACCAAAGTGCCATGCTAGCCAAGTCAGAGCTAGAAGAAAGTTATGATAATAAAATTAGGATTATAGACTCTAATACCCTTTGCTTTGCTATAGCTATACAGGTTATAAGGGCCTGCCAGCTAAGAGAAGAGGGCAAGACACTTGATGAAATAGTTGACCAGATTGAGGCTATGAAGGATATGGCCTATGGTTGTTTCTCCTGTGATGACCTCCTATACCTTAGCAAGGGTGGAAGGATATCAAGTACCAAAGCTACAATAGGTACGGTCTTAAGTATCAAGCCCCTATGCATCCTGAAGGATGGTATAGTTGATAATGTAGGCATGGCTAGGGGAAAGAAGAATGTAGCTGGAAAACTAGTAGAAATAGCCAAGGAAAATGGAATATCCAGCCTTGAAGGCAGGACAGTCTATATAGGCTATTCAGATGACCTAAAAGAAAGGGATAGACTAGAGGATATAATAAGGGCTGAGCTAAAGCCTTCTGAGGTAAGGTACTTTATGATAGGCTGTGGAATAGGTACCCATGGAGGGCCAGGAACAACTGGTTTTATATGCTGGAAGGACCAGGCTAAGGATCTCCTATAAGAGAAATTATAATTAAATATATTGTACAAATAAAAAGACACCCACTTAAGGTGTCTTTTTTCGCTGCTTATATAAAGCTGGTTTGTATTTTTTAAAGTACCTCTAGTAGTCTGACGATAAACTTCCACATCCTACCTACAGAATCGACCTCAACATGCTCCTGTGGTGTATGCACATTGAACATATTAGGACCTATTGAAATTGCTTCAGCCTTGTGTCTTAGTTTGTTTAAAAGGATACCGCATTCTAGACCACAATGCATGATTACAACATTAGGGTCCTTGTCGAATACTTCCTTGTAGACACCTACTGACAAGTCCTCTAGCTTAGAATTTTTGTCATGCTCCCAGGCAGGGTATTCAGCAGAAAATTCTAGTTTAGCTCCGACTAGTTTAGCCAGTCTAGCCAAGTTTGACTTAACATAATCCCTTTTAGATGCTGCAGTGAACCTTACAAGACTATTGAATTCTAAGTTCTGGTTTCCCTCATGTATTACCGCAAAATTAGAGGATGTATCAACCATGCCCAGGTCAACTGCCCTTGATATTACGCCATCAGGTGTTAGGCAAAGTATATCTAAGATCTTATTCTTACACTCATCTGTAAACACCTTGAAATCAGTTGGTGCAGACCTTCTCAATTCTATCTTTAAATTAGGGTCAGTAGGATAGTATTCCTTTTGTATCTTAGCAGAAAGCCTCTGAATCTCTCTGACAAGTGCTTCTAGGTCTTCATTTCTAATGGAAATTACTGCCTCGCAGCTTCTAGGTATAGCATTTCTCTTAGAGCCACCACCTATATAGAATAAGTCATAGTCGTAAGTGATAGAGCTGAGTATCCTGCCCATAATTACATTGGCATTTGCCCTTTGCTTGTCTATATCCATACCTGAGTGTCCACCAAATAGGCCCTTAACATTAATTTCTAGGGCTAGGTTGGTAGAAATGGCAGGCCTATATTCCTTCCTTAGGACCATGCTAGCATTAACTGCTCCTGCACATCCTACAAGGATAGAATCGTCCTCCTCTCCATCAAGATTCAGGATATATGTTGACTTAAGGTCTGACATATCAAGCTTTTCTACACCTATCAGGCCGATTTCCTCCTCAACTGTAAATACACATTCAAGGTTCGGGTGTGATAGGTCATCGCTTTCTAATATGGCCATCATATAGGCAACACCCATACCATCATCTGCACCAAGTGTTGTCTGGTTAGCCCTTAGATTATTGCCCTCTAGGATTAACTCGATTGGGTCCTTGGTAAAGTCGTGGTCTACTGAGTCACTAGCTTCAGGTACCATGTCTACATGGGCCTGTAGCATAACCGTGGATGGGTTAGGACTGCCATTAGTTGCAGGCTTCTTCACTATTAGATTTTTGTAGCTATCTTGGTAGGTTTCTAAACCTAGGCTCTTGGCAAAATTCATAATATAATCGCTGATAGCTCCCTCGTGACCAGATGGTCTAGGGATACTTGAGATACATTCAAAATTTTTGAAAACCAATGTTGGAAATAAACCTTCTGTTATATACTTCATCTCAAAGCACCTCCCTAAGTAATATAATTCCAAAATAAATCTTTACATATATATTATAACATGGTTAAAGTCCAATGTGGTATAATATTGAGATAGAAATTAAAGTAGGCATCAAGGCCTTAGAAAAGGATGGTGAATATGGAAGCTAAATTTTATAAGGTATTAGAGTTAGATAAGATAATAGATATGCTAAAGGCCAAGGCTGCATCCAGTCTAGGTCTTTCAATGATAGAAAAATTAAAACCAATGTCAAATTATGAAGAGGTAAGGGCCGCCCAAGAGGAAACCACTGAGGCCCAGTCAATACTCATAAACAGGGGACATGTGCCACTTGAGGGTATACATGATATAGGAGACAAGGCCAAGAGGGCAGATCTAGGAGCTGTTTTAGACCCTAAAAGTCTCCTTGACCTAGCTGACACTATGAGGGCAACTAGGGTACTAAGCAATGTCTTGAGTGGCCAGATTAAGAAGGAGACCTTTGGTAATTCTGAAACATCAGTAGACGAAGAGGATGATGGAATCAAGTTTCCTATAATCCAGAGTTTGGCTACGTCCTTGTACATACACAAGGATATAGAGGAAGAAATATTCAATGCCATAGTTAGTGAGCTGGAAATAGCCGATTCTGCTTCGCCGGACTTGAGATCTATAAGGAGGAGGATCCTGCAAAAGAACCAGTCTATCAGGTCCAAACTAAATGGGATTATATCGTCTGCTAGCTACCAAAAGTATCTTCAGGACGCCATCATATCCATGAGGGGTGACAGGTTTGTAGTCCCAGTCAAGGCAGAATACAGGTCTATGGTGTCCGGAATTATCCATGACCAGTCCTCATCAGGAGCAACCCTATTCATAGAGCCTATGACTATAGTTGAGATGAACAACGACCTAAGACAGCTAAGACTCCAGGAAAAAGAAGAGATAGAAAAAATCCTAGCAAACCTGTCTGCCATGGTAGGTCAGGTGAGCAGGGAATTGCTATCAAACCAGGAAATTCTAGCTAAGTTGGACTTTGCATTTGCCAAGGGAAAGCTATCAATAGATATGAAGGCTACAGAACCAAGCCTAAATAAGGATAGGCTAGTTAGGATAGTCGGAGGCAGACACCCCCTACTAGATAGGAAGTCAGTTGTAGCCAATGATATATTGCTAGGAGGCGACTATTCTACCCTACTGATAACGGGACCAAATACAGGTGGTAAGACGGTGACTATAAAGACTCTGGGCCTATTTGCCCTGATGACCCAGTGTGGACTTCACTTGTCAGCAAACTATGGTACTAGTATGTGCGTCTTTGACCAAATATTTGCAGATATAGGAGACGACCAGAGTATAGAGCAGAACCTGTCTACCTTCTCATCCCACATGACTAGGATTGTAAATATAGTAGATAGGGTGACAGACCAGTCCTTGGTAATATTTGACGAATTGGGGGCAGGTACGGACCCAGAAGAGGGGGCAGCCCTAGCAATAGCAATATTAGAAAATATAAGACAGTCGGGAGCGTCCTGTATAGCAACTACTCACTATAGTGAATTGAAAAAGTATGCCCTAGCCAAGAAGGATGTTGAAAATGCAGCGGTAGAGTTCGACATGGAGACGCTTTCTCCTACATACAGGCTCCTTATAGGCGTACCTGGTAAGTCAAATGCCTTTGAAATTTCTAGAAAGCTAGGTCTGAGTGAATATATTATAGAACATGCCAAAAACTTCCTAACAAATGAGGACATAGAAATAGAGGAGGTTCTACAAAACGTAGAAAAGAGTAGACTTAAGACCCAGGAAGAGCTTGAAAGGGCAGAAAGATACAGGCAGGAGATAGAGGATATAAAGCTAGACTACCAGGCCAAGCTAGAAAAGCTAGACCAGTCCAAGGCCAAGGTTTTAGAAAATGCCAGGAGCCAAGCCTTCTCTATAGTAAGGCAGGCCAAGGAAGATACGGATGCCATGATCAAGGAAATCAGGAAGACAGATAGGCTGAAGGATAGTAGGGAAAAGGACCGTAGACTTGAGGAGATTAGAAAAGAAATAGGCCAGTCTATGGGCAAACTCCAGCCTAGTGTAGAGAGTATGGTCGTACCAAAGTATGCATCCAAGGAGATTAAGTCCCTAAAGCCTGGTACAGATGTAAATATAATTACCCTAAGGCAGGATGGTACAGTTGTATCTGCAGATGATAAGAAGAGAGAAGCCATAGTCCAGGTTGGTATCATGAAAATGAGCCTACCATACAAGTCTCTCAAGCTGATAGATAAGAAGGAGAAAAACACGGTTACCAAGACTACAAGGCAGGTTATTAATTCCAAGTCGGGTAGTGTAGAAAGAAAGGTAGACCTAAGGGGCATGAACCTTGAAGAGGCAAGCATGGCCGTTGAAAAGTACTTAGATGATGCCTGTATGGCTGGCCATGAAGAGGTAACAATTATACATGGTATAGGCACAGGTATACTGAAAAAGGGTATGACAGAGCTATTGAAAAAGAACCCCCATGTGAAGTCTATGAGGCCAGGCCAGTATGGTGAAGGTGGGGCAGGAGTAACCATTGTAATAGTAAAGTAGTTGGAATTAAATATGCATAACCAATCAATGATCCTTACCGAAACTTGCTTTTTATAAAGTTTATAGGGGGACTATAGATAAAAGCAGTGGATAAAAGCTAGAGACAAAGGCTATAAATAAAAGCAATGGTTAAGGGCCACAGATAAAGGCTATAAAATAGAAGCAATGGGTAAGGACCCCAGATAAAGGCTATAAATAAAAGCAATGGATAAATGATACAGATAAAAAATATAGATAAAGAATATAGAAAAACTATAGAAAAACTATAGGATAATGTAGAATAGAGAGTTAAAAGGTGATAATAATGAAGGATATAGATAAGGGACCAGTCCTTGTATCTGCCTGTCTCCTGGGTATAAAGTGCAAATACAACGGTGGAGACAATAAAAATGAAGCTGTCTTAAATTTTCTAGAAGGAAGAGACTTTATTAAGGTTTGCCCAGAATCCATGGGTGGTCTTGAGTCACCCCGTCTACCATCTGAAGTAGAAGCTGGTTACGATGGTATAGATGTTGTAGAAGGAAGGGCCAGGGTATATGGCAAGGATGGAAGAGATCTGACAGAAGAGTTTTTGAAGGGGGCTCAAATTTCACTGGACCAGGCTAAAAAACACCAGGTCAGCCTGGCTATACTAAAGGAATCCAGTCCATCATGTGGTGGTAACAAGATATATACAGGCAGGTTTGAAGGCC
>NZ_CDRRTB010000082.1:0-8220 GCF_977045075.1 Peptostreptococcus sp.
AATACATCCTTGATCCTTGGCTTACCTTCTGTAATAGTACCTGTCTTGTCAAATACAACTGTATCAGTCATACTTAACTGTTCAATAAAGGCACCACCCTTTATCAAGACACCATTCTTAACTGATGTATTGATAGATGCTGAGAAGGCTGTTGCTGTTGATAGCTTGATACCACATGAGTAGTCTATAACTAGCATGTTAAGAGCCTTAGTTGTAGACCTAGTTACCCCATAAACCACACCACAAAGCAGTAGGTTTAATGGAACTAGGTAGTTAGAGAACTTGTCAGCATACTTCTGGATTGGAGCCTGCTGAGTTGCACTATTTTCAACCAAGTCTATAATTCTGGATATTACAGTATCATCGCCAACTTTTTCAGCCTTAACTGTGATAGTACCGTTCTTGATTAGACCACCAGCAAATACCTTGTCTCCCTTTTTCTTGATAACTGGCATGTATTCACCAGATACAGAACTAAGGTCAACTATGGCTTCACCGTCCATTACTTCACCGTCGACACATATTTTTTCACCTGTATGTGTAACTACTAGGTCTTCTTTCGCTAGCTTGTCTACACTACACTTTTCTAGGCTTCCATCTTCAAGCACCTTCCAAGTTGTATCTTGTTCAACACTTAAAAGGTTCTTGATTGAATTTCTAGTACGCTCAACCGTATAGGCTGTCATAAACTCTGCTATGTCTGACAAGGCTATTATAGTCAAGGCAGATATACTATTACCTAGCATTAGGCTGGCTACAATTGACATAATTGTCAAGGCGTCTGCATTTGGTCTCTTGTCTTCTACTAGACCATCCCAGGCAGACCTAAATAATGGAGATGTCAATGCCAAGCTTGTGATGGCTGGCAAAGTAGTGAACTTGTCATATTTAGGTAGGTTTATCAGTGGTGTGTTTGCACCTCCTAGTAGCCTAGTAGCCAATATTACACTACCATTTACCAGTAGTCTAGCTATCAGCTTCCTAGATGACATTTCCTCTCCATCATACCTATTATTCATTTCATTATTTCTTGCTTCTATATAGTTTTTGTATACATCCAAGGAGAACTTCTGCATTATGTGGTCTACAGCCTCTATAATCTCCAATGAATCAATGTCTGCGTCACTATCGTACTTTATTAAGATAGTCTCTGTAACAGAATTAACGGCTACATATTCAACATAGTACAAGGACCCTACCTGGTCTATAAGGTTAGTATATAGGTCCTGGATATACTTCAAGCCCGTATACTTGATCCTTATACGTCCTTCAATATTTGACACGCTCTTTCCCTTCAAAGAGAATGTCCTATTTCCCATTTGAATCAAATAACTCACTCCTTTCGTTATTTAGATGTATTGGCGTCTAGGATATTAAATAGGATGTCTATAACCTCTTTTTCATCCTTACCTTCTAAACTATTTATCAAGCCCATATTGTCTAGGGCTAGCTTCTTTATAGTATTTAGCCAGCTCACAATTGCCTTAGAATCGACCTTGTCTGTGTCATACTCTATAAGGACAGTACCAATAACAAAGTTAAACTTTACATTTTCAACACCATCAAGCCTTTTTACAGCCTCCATAGCCTGGCTCTGGAAATTGACAGCCTCTTTTGGTAGCTTCTTAAAGTTATTTACCTTTATTCTCAATCGCCCTGGTAGGTCTGATACAACCTCAAACTTGAAAAGCAAATTTAGAATAGATGCTTTGAAATTAAACATTATTACCTCCTATTACATCATGAATAAACTTGTGCCCCACCATCCAAGTGTTGCATAGTCTGGCAGTCTACCACCACCATTACGTCTAAGGTCAAGCAATCCAGCCCCAATTAGGGTCAAGCCTGCCAAAGACTTTACATCTAATAGTCCATTTGTGAAATCATATAAACCATTGTTAACTGCTGCGAATAATCTTTCAGAAGCCTTCTTGACTTCAGAAACTCTGCCCTCATCAATTGACTTATCCACACCTAGAAGCTTTATAACCGCACCCTCTAGTGTCTGTGGATCTAAAAGCTGATGATCATATTCCATTAGTATAGTTCCTGTAAGCGTGTTGACCCTACAAGTCTTTATAACGTCAATCTTGCTTATCTGGTCAACGAAGCTATTTGCTACTTCGATGTTACCTACCAATATAGGAGCATAAAATCTGACCCTACCTGGTATAGAACTCTTTACTTCTAGGGCATTTTTGAAAGATGGTAATTTTAGGTTATTACCGTCATTACCACCAGCTAGGTCCTTATCCCTCTTTCTTCTGTTGAACCCGTTCATTATTAGTAAAGCACTTATCCATAAAGCACGTCTCCTACCTAGTAACATATGTCTACCTCCATTTTACCTTTATTTAAGTCACATAATTTCTGTATAACTCTTGATATCCAATTCAATGATATTACTACTATACCACTTTTTGTTATCAATTGCAAGAGTAATTTTGAAGATTTTATTGATTTTTCAATATTTTTTGTTCTCAATTAGTAATTTTATTCTAAGCAGGACCCCTTCGTCCAGTCGTCATCACTGGACAATTGATATTGTTTATATATTTCACTTGGTTTAATTATACCACTAAGCACTCATACTTTCCACGCTTTTATTTTTTATTGCAATACCTATAAATAAACAAGCTAGGCCTATTAGTACCTGTATAAATACATAGACAATTATACCCTTACCCGCAGCTGATGAATCAGCTATTGCAGAGTATATCTTATTGTTCCAGTACATAGGGGATACTATAGCCAGCATCTCTACATATGAAGGTAAGTACTTTAAAGGTATAAATACACCTGATATAAAGGAAAATAGGAGTCCCAGCATATTAGAAAGACCGTTATTAACTGCAGGGCTCTTTGATACATTGGCAAATAGGTAGGACATTGCCGATGTTGGTAGCAAGTATAGGATACTTGCAAGGACAAAGTTCCTTCCATATGACGTGAACATATTTGTCCTAAAGGATGCCATTGCTGTGACAAAGAAGATAGCCCAAACAAGGACCACAAAGGAAAGCGAGCTATAAAACACGTTCAAGCTAATTTTTCTTGTAGAAACCTTCGACGCCCTAATCCTGTCACTTATCTTTTTTGAGTTAAAGCTATACTGGCCTGTAAATGCACCTAGCATTAGGATTATAAATACTACATATGAGCTGACATTGTAGTAGGCATACATATTTTGTTTTATATCCCTTTTTGCCCTTGACTGGCCTATATAGCCAACTTCTATCTTTTCTTTAAGTATTTCTTCTGGCTTGACCATACCCTTAAACCTGTACCTGTCCATAAGGTCGTAGGTCTTTAAGTATTCCATAGCCTTTTGGTTGACCATAAAAGACTTACCCTGGTCCTTGCTTACATAGTACTTAAGTTTTCCGTCCTTGCCTATCTTAAGCACATAGTCTACGTATGATGACAATAGGTTCTCCCTTATTGACCTATCATCAGATTTGATCTTAATTGGCTCAAAATTTGACTCTAGATAGTCCTTTAGGCCTTGACTTCTCTGGTTACCTTGATCCATATTTATAACACTGATTCTGATGTTGGAATTTATATCTGTCTTTACATCCTGGTCTCCTGATGCTGCTATCCCTATGGCAATAGCAACAAAAATTGCAATATATATAAACATCATTCTCGCATTTTTTTTCATTATTTTAAAGTATGTATTAAATACTGTCATATGAGTTCCTCCTTGCAAATATATAGCCTCCAGCAAATAGGACCAGACTTATAAGTCCTATATTTAAAAGTGAATAGGCGTACACCCTATTATCTGAAAGGTATAAGGCTGTAAACATCCTAGTCAGGACAGTCGCTGGATTTATGTAGTTTAATACAGGTATGTTATTGCTTATATAGCCAGCCACACTAGGATTCATCATACCGGCTAAGAATGAAGAAAATACATATATACCTGCACTAAGGCCAAACTTTGCATTAGTCCCCATCCTTGTAGATAGGGCTATAAACATACCCATTGCCATGGCCATAACATTACCAATCAATAGGCCAAATATTATCTGGGCCTGGCTACCGGCAAAGTCGGTGTTCATTACATACCTGATATAGATATACAGTAGGATAGTATTTAGGCTGGTAATTACAAGGTTGCCTGCGAAGTTGGCAATCAGGTGCTTGATTCTTGGTACTGGTGATGCTCCAAGTCTCTTTGAAGTATCCATATCTGAATCTAGTCTCAAGCCTTCTACTGTTGCTACACCAAATGTAGAAGCACCCAGGCATATCATGGCCAATAGGGAGTAAATGTATATAGTAATACCAGACTTATTTTTAAGATTAAGGGCATTTTCAAATTCGAAATCATTATTTCCCCTTAGGTCTTTTAATATAGCTTCTACCTTTGACCTATTTTCGGGGTTTTTCATAAGTTGACCAACTGATAGACCCATGTGGTTGATTTGTGATACTACCCCATGTACAATGGCTGTATTTACAGTATCATTTTTTATAACTAATTTAGGCTTCCTAAGGTCACCCTTAATTACTGCCTCTACCTTACCAGACTCTAGGGCTTGGTCAGGATTTTTGTAATCTTTTATGTCAAAGATTTTCTTGTCATCCAGGTCTATTTGGTTGAGAATTTCCTTATAGGTCCTGTCCTCTACCATGATTGGTATTGGTGACAGTTCAGTATTATTATCCATTCTAGTAAAAACTATACCAAATATAGTTGATAGGAAAAATGGGAATATCAAGACCCAAAAAAGGGATTCCTTGTTTAAAATTGCGCGCTTTATAACATATTTAAATAAAAATCCAAACATATATTTATCCCTCCTTATAAGTCGTCTCTTAACTGCTTGCCAGTTATCTCCAAGAATACATCGTTAAGGCTAGGAGAATTTATATCCATACCCTTAAAGAAGATGTCATTATTTTCAAGGTAGGCAAATATATGTGTCATAGCCATGTTATCTTGAATGCCAATGCTTAGATTAGACCCTTCTAGGCTTATTTTTCCTAAGCCCTCAATACTTTCTAACTGACTTATGTCTAGGTTCTTCATATCTATGTCCTTTAGTATTAGGGTATCTGTTAGACCAACTAGCTTCTTAAGCTCATACTTGTCCCCTGTTGCCAGTAGCTTACCCTTGTCTATTATTGAAATTCTTGTACAAATCTGCTCTACTTCATCCATGTAGTGGGATGTATATATTACTGTCATACCCTTCTTGTTAAGGTCCATTATCCCCTCTAGGATGGCATTTCTACTCTGGGGGTCTACTGCAACTGTAGGTTCATCTAGGATTAAGAGTTCAGGTTTGTGAGCCAAACCACAGGCTAAATTCAGTCTCCTCTTTAGTCCTCCACTTAGCTTCTTCGGTACAAACTTCCTAAAGTCATTTAGGCCAACAAATTCTATAGCCTCCTCTACATACTGCTTCCTAGTCGCCTTGTCCTGGATGTAAAGACCACAGAAAAAATCTATATTATCATAGACACTTAATTCATCAAAGACAGCTATTTCCTGAGGAACATAGCCTATTTTAGCCTTTAAATCGTAACGATCAACAGACATAGGTTGGTCAAATATCTTTATATCCCCCTTTTCAAACTTACTCAAAGACAAGATACAATTTATAAGGGTAGTTTTACCTGATCCATTGGGTCCCAATAGGCCATAAACCTCTCCCTTCTTTATATCCAAGCTAAGGTTGTCTAGGGCAACCAAATCATCATACCTTTTTAATACATTCTTAACCTCTAACATATTATCTCCTCCTCTATTTATTTACCTTCATATTGTAATATTTGCTTTTACCATTTTCTTTCAACCTATTTATAAGGCTTTTAATTAGTATTAATATTCTAACATATCTTTACGTATTATTTTAGTGCCCACCGTCATTATCCTATATTACATTTGTCATTATCTATACTTTCTACATTAAAAGCCCCCCTATAATTCTTTTTTTGATATAATTATGTTATGGATACTTATATGGTATCTAGTAAATAAGTATATTTAACTGAGGGGGATAGGTATGTATCAAAAATATAGGATAAAGACAAATTTTATAGGCCTGCTTGTATTTGTAAGTTGCCTTTCTATATCTCTTAGGTCGGCAACTGATGTATATATAATAATTCCTATCTGTTTAGGCCTGATTCTAGCCCTTTCTACTATAATTTTCAAGTATGACCACATGGTTGCCCTTGTAAATATTTGTCTAGCCCTACTTGTAGGTCTAGATGCGGCAAAAATCATCCCATCCTGTCTGGACTTAAGGTACAGCCTTGTCTATATACCCCTAATCCTATACTTTTCTATAGATAGGCCAAGGATGTCCTTGGAGGAGGTAGTACTACTTATCTCCATACCTGTCCTGGGCCACTTTGCCTCTCTGGATCCCGCTGATATAGGCATACTCTTGGGAGTAAGCGGTCTGGTCTTTATCATAGGCAAGTATAGCCTAAATATTATAGATTTAGAAAATAAGTATTACAGCTATTACCATAGGTCTAAGGGTGAAAAGTACAAGCTAGAAAGTCTATACCAGTCCCTGAATATAGACCAAAATAACAGGATAGAGAATGCTATCCTTAGTGAAAGAAATAGGATTTCTAGGGATATCCATGACGGCCTAGGCCACTTAACATCAAGGGCCATCCTCCAGTTAGGAGCCCTGATGGTCGTGGAAAAGGACCCTGTCAAAAAAGATGCCCTTAATGAAATTAAGAATACCCTATCCGAGGGTATGACTGAGGTAAGGAGGAGTCTCCATAACCTCCAAAGTGAATCCATTAATTTGAAAGCTGAAATAGACAAGCTAATAGGTGAATTTACCTTTTGTAGGGTAAACTTCTCATATGGTCTGACTAGTGACTTTGATATGGCCTTCAAGTACTCCATCTTATATATTATCAAGGAGGCCCTAACAAACGTTAGCAAGCACTCTAATGCCAGCCTTGTAAATATAACCCTGGTGGAAATGAAGACAGCTACCTACCTAAAGATCAGCGACAATGGAACCAATCCCCCAGCCAAGGATGGTGGTATGGGACTCTTCTCTATCAGCAAGAGGATAGAAGACCTGGGTGGCAAGGTGGAAATATCCACTCAGGATGGCTTTAGGATATTTGCTACCATCTACAAGAAGGACTAAGAATTTTAGATAGAAAAAGGTGATACTATGAAAATACTAGTGATAGATGACGACAAAATGATATGCTTTGCCCTTAAGACCATCATAGAATCTGAATATGATATGGAGGTAGTCGATATAGGTCATAGCTATGATGATGCAGTCAACAAATACAAGGAACATAGGCCTGACATCTGCCTATTCGATATTAGGATAGGCGAAAAAACCGGTATAGATGCCCTTAGGGATATAAAAATAGACTACCCTGATGCCAAGGTCATATTCCTGACGACCTTCCTAGACCAGGAATATGTCAAGGACTCAATAAAGTATGGTAGCTCTGGCTATATTTTAAAGGACGATTTTGAAAGTATATGCCCAGCTATTAGGGCTGCCCTAGCAGGACAGAATGTCTTTGGAAACAAGGTCTTTGATAGCCTTACCTTGACTCCTGACAAGGCTCAAAGTGAGAAGGGTGACATAGACAACAAGGACAGGAAGGAAGGCCTAATAGGTATCCTGAGCGAAAGGGAAATAGATGTACTAGAGCTAATAGCTGATGGCCTAAGCAATAAGGAAATAGCCAGTCAACTCCACCTAAGTGAGGGTACTGTCAGGAACTATATATCCTCCATCCTGGTCAAGTTAGATCTTAGGGATAGGACCCAGCTAGCCATTTATTATCTTAAGAGCTAGGTTAAGTCCAGAAGTTCATATAATATATATTCCTGTTTTTTGCAAAAAATTTAGCGTTGGGAGAGAATTTTCTCTCACCAACGCTAAATATTATACAAACAAAATTATACAACCATGTTAATATGCATATCTTTAGACTACCTACCAACTAAGTCAAGTAATATGCTATATGGCAGGTATCTTTCTCCGCCTATAGCAGTAATTCCAAGAATTCTTGTATCACTTATATACTTCTTAACTAGGGCATTAGTATTCTTGTTTCTTGATGCCAATAGGGTTGGCCTATTGTATTTACCAGATACTGGTGATATAACAAGGGCATCGGCAAACTCTTCACCAGAAGCTATAAAGGCATCCCTACTATCCTTAAACTTTGATTTGGCAATAGCTACTGAAGTTTCAT
>NZ_CDRRTB010000083.1:0-7600 GCF_977045075.1 Peptostreptococcus sp.
CAGAGCTTGATAGCCTAGGAAAGGACTATCAAGACCTAAGACTTAGGGTTGTTGACTTTATGGACCAAATTGATGCCTACAGGAGGATGTCTGTCCTTATGCCTTTAGATGAATTTATTTGGTTCCTATTAAAGGATACTGGATACTATGCCTATGTGGGTGGTCTGGAGATGGGCCAACATAGGCAGAACAATCTTATCCTACTTTTCGAGAGGGCCAGATCCTTTGAAAAAACATCATTTAAGGGCTTGTTTAACTTTGTAAATTATATAGACAGGGTCAAGACTAGGGGGTCTGACATGGGGGAGGCCAAGGAGCTTTCTGAGGATGCAAATGTTGTAAGACTGATGACAATCCATAAGAGTAAGGGCTTAGAATTCCCCCTAGTCATAGTAGCCAAGGCTGATGGTAAATTTAATTTTAGGAGTAGTGACCATAGGCTATCACTCCACCAGGACCTGGGTTATGGACCAAAGATTATAGATAAGTCTAAGAGGATAAATTTCCCAAGCATGGCAAAACTTTATATTGATAAGAAGATTGAATTAGAGCAAGAGGCTGAGGAAATGAGGTTACTTTATGTTGCCATGACCAGGGCCAAGGAAAAATTGGTATTTTTTGCCAATACAGATGACTATAATAAACAGATGGAAGAATGGAAGGCGACTTCAAGAGACAATAATGGTGAGATAGAAGACTATGAAATATTAAATTCAAGGACCTATCTTGACTGGATTATGATGTCCATAGCCAAGCTAGAGGCTAGGGGAAAGGCCCTTGATGCAAGAGGTCAGGAATATGGATATATAGGATATAGGGACACAAATTGGATAATTGCTGTAGAAGACAGGCTAAGAGTCTTTAAGAGGGCCAAGGATATTGAGTCTAGGCTTGAGACTTTATTACCTAGTCAACTTGTGGAGACAAAAGAAGAAAAGTCTGGCCCTGGACATATAAGTGTAAGACCATATCATTTTCAGGCAAGCGCCCTTAAGCCAGCCTCTATATCAGTTTCTGAGGTCAAGAAGATCATAGAAGCAGAAGACCAGACCCAATATGAAAACATGTACATGAGTAGGTCTATACCAGACCTTAAGACGCCTGCCTTTATGCATAGGTCTGAGTCAAAGCTATCCTTTAGTCCAGGTGAAAGGGGAACAATCTTCCACCTAGTGATGGAGCTATTGGACTTTGAAGGCCTATATACTTTGAGGGATGATGACAGGGACCTAAAAGACAAGCTAGATGCTGACCTAGAGGCCCTAGTAGACAAGAATATATTAAGACCGGAAGAGCTCGCAACGGTAAATAGGAAGTGGATAGCTGATTTTGTGAAGACTCCTATTTTTGAAAGACTCAGCCAGGCAGCAGGCCAGGGATTCCTACACAGGGAGACCGCAATTGACTACAATATTAGCCTTACTGAAATATATAAGGATGAATCCATAGATGAAACGGAAAGAATTATGTTGGTTGGTATAGTAGATGCATTTTTTGAAGACCAGGATGGCGATCTGGTCCTAATAGACTACAAGACTGACTATGTAAGTAGGGATAGGTATGGTGCTATAGTGGCTAGATATAAACCACAGCTTGACCTCTATGCCAGGGCCTTGGAGGATATTTCAGGCAAAAGGGTAAAAGAGAAATATATATATCTATTTAGTGTAGGTGACTTAGTTAGTTATGATTAGGAGGTTTATATGAGGATACTTCATACGTCAGATTGGCATCTGGGCAAGACCTTGGAGGGCCATGATAGGCATGATGAACAGGTTAGGTTCTGTGATAATTTAATAGATATTGTGGAAGAAAATCAGGTAGACCTAGTCCTTGTAGCAGGGGATATATACGACAGCTACAATCCTCCCTCAAGTGCTGAGACCCTATTTTATAGGACTATTGAAAGGCTAGCCAAGGGCGGCAAGAGACCAGTCTTTATAATAGCCGGCAACCATGATAATCCTGAGAGGCTAGAATCAGTTAAACCCCTAGTTGAGGGGCTAGGAATTACCATACTAGGCTACCCCAAAAGCCAGGCTAGAAGGGGATCTTATAGGGGGTTTTCCATTGAAGAGGCCCAGCCGGGTTTTACAAAGCTAGCCATAGGTGGCCAGAAAATAAATATAATTAGTCTACCTTATCCAAGCGAAAAAAGACTTAATGATGCATTCGAAGAGGTTGGAGAGATAAATGAAATGCAGGAGACCTATACTAAAAGGATAGGAAGGATTTTTAAGGACTTAGAAGACCATTACAGGGACGATGAGATTAATATAGCCCTTAGCCATATATTTGTAGTTGGGTCAGCTATTTCAGATTCAGAGCGTAGGATAGAGCTGGGTGGTGGCCTTTTAGTTGAAAAAACAGACCTACCTGCTAGGTCCCAATATACTGCCCTTGGCCATATCCATAAGCCACAGAGGATATCCAAGGAATACAGGGCCTACTACTCAGGATCTCCAATCCAATACAGTAAAAATGAAAGGTCTTCATCAAAGTCCGTATATCTGGTTGACCTAGAACCAGGTCAAGAGCCGGATGTAAATCAAGTACTCCTAGACAATTATAGGCCAATATGCCTATTTAGGACCAAAAATATAGACCAGGCTATGGAAATATGTGAGGAAAGGTCAGGACATGATATATTTGCATATTTTGAGATTGAGACCAAGGACAGCATAGACCTAGAGGCTATTAGGAAGATGAAAAAGCTGATGAAAAACATCATCGAAATAAAGCCTATTTTAAAGGGAAGTCAAGACTTGGTGAAAAGGGAAATAGTGGATATAAGCAAGGCCAGCATTAGCCAGTACTTCCTAGACTTCTACAGGGAAGAAAATGGGGGGATGGACCCAAGGCAGGACCTGATAGACCTGTTTAATAAATTGATTAGCAAGGAGGATGTAGACTATGAAACCAATTAGATTAGAAATTGATGGAATAAATAGCTACGCCTCCAAGCAGGTCATAGACTTTGATAGACTTACATCAAGGGGCATATTTGGAATCTTTGGTAAGACAGGGTCAGGAAAGTCTACTATACTGGATGCTATGACCCTAGCCCTATATGGTAATATAGCAAGGGGTAGCAAGGAGTTTATCAATTCAAATAGGGATAAGGCAATAGTATCCTATACATTTGAACTCGGCCTAGGTCAAGATAGGGTCAGGTATATGGTGTCTAGGAGATTTAAGAAAAGTGAAAGATCAGGAAAGACATCTGCTACAAGTGACTATGTAAGGCTTATGTCAATGGGTCAGGACGGAAATTATGAGGTCTTGGCTGATAAGGTCGGAGAGGTAAACAAGCAGATAAAGGCCATTCTTGGACTAGAAGAAGGTGACTTTTTGAAGTCGGTAGTCCTACCCCAGGGTAGGTTTGGTGAATTTTTATCACTGACAGGCAGGGACAGGAGAAATATGCTAGAGAGGATTTTTAATCTTGAAGAGTATGGTACAAACCTAAACCTTACTCTTGCAAGCTATAAAAAGACAGTAGGTGACCAAATTAATATAGTCAAGGCCAAGCTAGCAGAGTATCCAGAGGTTACTAAGGAAGCCCATAAGGACCTAGAAGGTCAAATAAAAGGCCTCGGAAGCGACCTTGAGTCTAGTAAAAAGTTACTAGTAAAAGAGGAAAAAATATATCAAGAATACAAGGAGGTCCACAAGCTTATTCAAGAAAAGACTAGGCTTGATGCCCTAGAAAGGGACCTAATAGGACAAAAAGATGTGATGGAGGACCTAAGGTCTAGGTTGGATACAACAAAAGCCTACCTTGGGCTTGTCGATGATATAAAAAAATTGGAGGACCTAGACATAGAGCTTGAAAGACTTGGAAGTGAATTGGACCTTGGTACAAAAAAATGCCAGGTTGTAAAGAGGGACCTAGCTAGGGAGAAGGAGATCCTACTAGGCCTAAAAAATGAAATAAGGTCTAATATCCAGGAAACAGCCTATAAGAATAAGATAAGAGAAGCCTACCAGCTAGAAAATGCTAAAATAGAGTTGGTCAAAGACAGGGCCAAGCAGGAAGTACTTGTTGAAGAAAATTTAGGCCATATAAGTAAAATTGACAAGATTTTAGAAACTAGGAAGGAAGACCTAAATAAACTTGAAGACCAGATAGGCAATATAATTGATGCCCTGATTGAAGAGGAGAAAATACAGATACCAAGTGATGACCAGCTGATGGATATGAATTCGAACCTACATGATTTAGGGGCAAGTATATCTAAGTACGAGGAACATGAAGTCAGGCACGAGCAATTAAAAGGCAGAAACCGAGAGTGTCAGGACCACTTAAGTCATCTAAGAGAATCATTGAAAGAAAAAGAAAAGGAAATAGGAGACAAAAAGGCAGGGCTTGATAGACTTGTAAAGGAAAATAATGAACTTAGACTGCAAGACCTGGTCAAGGACTTAAAAAAAATACTTAGGGAAGGTGACTACATAGGTCATGCCTGTCCTGTTTGTGGATCAAAAATTGAAAGTATAGACAAGGACCCAGCTAGTAATATAGACCTAGCTACCTACAAGACAAATATAGAAAAAGCCCAGCTAGACCTAGATAGGCTAGTAGAGGAAAGGGATGCTAGGAGATTAGACCTAGGTAGGCTAGAAGTCCAATCGAGTATAGAAAAAGAAGAACTAGATAGACTCAAGCTAGACTTGGAGAAGACGGATATTGAAGTCTTGAAGGCCAAATATAGGGTCCAAAAGGACCAGCTAGAAAGAGATAAGACCTTAAAAGTTCTAAGAGAAGAGGAAATAGCTAGGCTAAACAAGGAAAAGGACAAGGCCAATAGGGCCAAGTCCTCCATAGAAAAAGAACTAAGAGACCTCCTAGTAGACCTGGAATCAAAAAAGACTAAGCTAGACCTGTATAAGGCAAATATAGACAAGCTAGAAGAATCCATAAAGACTTTTGAGGATAAGCTAGGTTACCTTAAAAAGGACCTAGCCATTGACGATATACAGGAAGCCTATGAGGAAATGCAAAGGAAGGAAGAGGCCTTTGATAGACTTAACAAGGATATACGTGGTCAAGAGGAAAAAATAGAGGGGCTTAGGCATGAAGAGACAAGGCTAGTTGACCACTGCAAGGACCTCACGGGCCAAATAGACCTGGCAAGTGTGAAGAAGGAGACTATCCTATCAAGAGAAGAACTTAAGAACATTGATAGGCTAAGGAAGGAAGCTCTAAGCAAGGATGAATATGATAGGTCCATAGTTAGGCTTGATGACTACGATAAAAATATACTAGAAGTGGGTCATTCCATAAGGCTGGTTATAGAGAGTATAGGAGGTAGGACCTTGGAAGAGGGGGCCATGCTGAGACAAAAAGACCTGTGTAAGGACTTAGAAGAAAGGATAGACCTCTTAAAGGACAAGCTTTCAACCCTTAGCTACCAGTACAAAAAGATGGGAGAAGACCTTGAACTAGTTGCTAGCTTCCTGAAAGACCTGGCCAATTACCAGGCAAGTATGGACTCTATACTAGAACTTGAAAGGGTATTGAGGGGAAATAAATTCGTAGAGTATCTTGCCCAAGCCTACTTACAAAATATAGTCTATGATGCATCGCAGAGGTTAGACCTAATCACAAGTGGTAGGTATGCCCTAGAAATAGATGGTGACTATGCCTTTGTAATAAGGGACAACTATAAGGGAGGTCTAAGGAGGTCTGCGGATACCTTATCAGGAGGGGAAAACTTCCTGGTATCCCTATCATTGGCCCTTGCCCTATCTTCACAGATACAGCTAAAGGGAAGCGCTCCACTTGAATTTTTCTTCCTTGATGAAGGCTTTGGAAGCCTTGATAGAGACCTATTAGATATAGTTATGACATCTCTTGAAAGACTTCAGGGAGAAAATATGAGTGTGGGTATAATAAGTCATGTGGAAGAACTGAAGAATATGATACCTGTTAAGCTAGAAGTAGACTTTGATGAAATAGAATCATCTTCAAAAGTTAAGCTTTCATGGTAAAATGAAGTTACTTGTGATATAATAAAGAATAATGTTAAGATAAATTTCAATAGTAGGAGAGTGGTTTTATTGGATTCTGGTAGTTTATGGATTCAGATTCTAGTTTTAATAGGGTTAATAATAATATCTGCATTTTTCTCAGCATCTGAGACAGCGGTAATGTCAGTCAGCAAGGTGAGGATTAGGCACCTAAAGGAAAATGGCGTAAAAGGCGCTAGTGTATTAGAAAAGTTAATAGACCAGCCTAAAAAATTGCTAAGTTCAATTTTGGTGGGCAACAATGTGGTAAATATAGCTGCAACATCCATATCTACATCTCTATTTATGAGTATATTTGGGAATCAGGGTATAGCAATGGCTACACTTGTCATGACCGTATTGGTATTGGTTTTTGGAGAGGTTACACCAAAGACACTTGCAGCCAACAATAAGGAGAGGATATCCCTGGCCTTTGCCAAGATACTTAGGGTAGTTATAATAGTTCTTGCACCATTTGTATTTATTATAAATATAGTCACTACCATAATATTCAAGATATTTAGGATAAAGGATGATGATCCAAAGTCCCTAGTAACTGAAGAGGACCTAAAAATTATGGTTAATGTAGGCCATGAAGAGGGTGTTCTTGAGCATGAGGAGAGAGAAATCATCAATAATGTGTTTGAATTTGGTGATATGAAGGCTGAGGATGCCATGGTACAGAGGGTAGACATGGTAGCCATAGATGTAGAGGCTAGCTATGAGGACATACTTGAAATCTTTAAGAAAGAAAAGATTAGTAGGATGCCTGTCTACAAGGAAAATATAGATGATATAATAGGTATCTTGAATATAAAGGATATAATATTCTTGACCGATGAAGAAGAGGAAAGCTTTGATGTTGAAAAGTATATGAGAGAGGCCTTCTTTACATATGAGTTTAAGAAGATATCCCAGCTTTTGGAGGAAATGAAGCTGGCCAAGACCCAGATAGCCATAGTGCTTGATGAGTATGGTGGTACATCAGGCCTACTGACAATAGAGGACCTAGTTGAAGTCTTGGTAGGAGATATAGAGGATGAGTACGATGAGGATGAAGAGGAAATTGTAAAGGTTGCTGAAAACGAGTATATAGTTGATGGAGGAACTAAGTTAACTGATGTAAACGAGTACCTATACAATGAATTAGAGTCTGACGAGTTTGACTCTATTGGTGGTTATATCATGGGTTATATTAATGGTCTACCAGAAGAAGGTCAAGAGATTGAGCTAGATGAATCTACCAAGGTCAAGATACTGTCTCTTGATAAGAATAGGATAGAAAAGCTCCAGATATTTGCTAAGGAAATTGAAAAAAATGATGATGAAATTTCATTTAAGGAGTACATAGAGAAAGAAAATAATAAGGACAATGACTAGTCCTTAGGGGATTACTTTACCCGACTATAAAAGCAGGCTTTTAAAATATGGCCTGCTTTTTAAAAGTCTTATTTAAGGGGCTTGACCTATGTTTATTGGACCTCAATCTTGTTTAGAAATACTATTTTACTAGATGATAGGACGGTGGTTATTATAAATATAATAGTTGATTTTCGAATGGATAATGAAATTAGAAATAGTCTGTTGG
>NZ_CDRRTB010000084.1:0-7515 GCF_977045075.1 Peptostreptococcus sp.
ACTCCAAATATTTAGTTGTCAATATTATTAATTTTTCAAGCCTATTCATTAGGCTTATTTGCTATGCAATAATGTCAGTGTGAAATTTCTTTTTTATTTTGTATTGACATTTGATAGCTGGTCTTTCTAGTATTTTAAAAATACGCTAAACTACATTATACCATATTTTGGTGATTCATAGTTTATTTTACTCTTTCTTGTGGGTCATATTTTAAGACTTGATTCCTTATTTAATTACAGGTATAGTAAACTTTTATAAATTTATGGTTTACAATGTCTTTTGTATGTGGTAAACTATCTTACATAAGGTTAGTAAACCTTTTCTTTTATTTGGTTTACTATTAATTTAGGAGGATTTATATGAGTAAGAAATTTTTAAACACAAAGACCATGATTCTTTGTTCCCTATTCACAGCCCTAATAGCAATAGGTGCCTTTATCAGGATACCCTTCCCAGTAACTGTTTTCAGTTTTCAGTTTACCTTTGTATTATTAGCTGGTGTGCTACTTGGAGCTAAGAGGGGTGGACTATCTACCCTTGTCTATGTTTTAATCGGTTTAGTGGGCTTCCCTATTTTCACAGAGGGTGGCGGACCCCAGTATATACTAAAGCCTACCTTTGGCTACCTACTTGCCTTTATAATTACAGCCTACCTAGTTGGTTACTTTAGGGAAAAGCTGGGCACTGGATCATTTATAAAGCTATTTTTGGCCTGTCTACTTGGTATGGCCTTTACATACGGCTTTGGTAGTATGTATACATACTTTATACTAAACTATGCCTTGGGTACAAAGATATCCTACTTGGCCTGTCTGATTAGTTTATTCCCATTTGCCTTTATTAAGGATATAGCTAGCTGTGCACTTGCCGTATTTGTCGGCCAGAGATTGGCTAAGTATATAGAACTTTAGGTTCCTAAATTTTTTATTAACATAGAGATAGACCTTAACCAAATTTTTGGTTAAGGTCTATTTTATATACTATCTATCTATTTAAGTAGTGATGTCACAAGGCCTGGTATTTGTTCAAAGTCTTGGTCATCTGGATTCCATAATGAACGGATATTTTCATCTATTACCTCAAAACCTGCATCTACAAGCTTGGCCTGTAGAACCTTCACTGATTCTCCGCTCCAACCATAACAGCCAAATGCTGCAGCCCTCTTCTTCTTGAACTTAAGCTGCTTCAAGAATTCTAGCCAACCAGCAACACTTGAAAGTATACTATTACTTACTGTTGGTGATCCTACAACTATTGCCTTTGACTTAAATACCTCTGTCATGACATCATTCTTGTCTGCCTTTGAGATATTGAATACCTTGACTACAGTGTCAGGACTCTGTCTATGAATTTCCTCTGCTATTTTGTGGGCAATCTTAGTTGTACCTTCCCACATAGTATCGTAGGCTATTGTTACCTGGTCTTCCTGGTAGTCTTCTGCCCAAGCCGCATACTTTTCAACTATCTGAAGTGGATTTTCACGCCAGATAGCACCATGTGATGGAGCGATAATATCAAAAGTTAAGTTAAAGCCTATAATTTCTGCCAGCTTCTTCTTAAGCAATGGTGAAAAAGGAGTTAAGATATTGGCATAGTACTTAATAGCCTCCTTATTCAGTAGGCACTGGTCTGCCTTGTCGTTAAATAGTTCTTCTACTGCAAAGTGCTGACCAAATGCATCGTTTGAGAAAAGTATATTGTCCCCAGTCATATAAGTCGCCATAGAGTCTGGCCAGTGAAGCATCTTCATTTCTACAAAGACTAGCTTCTTGCCATTACCTATATCCACGCTGTCTCCAGTCTTAACAACATTGAAATTCCATCCACGCTTACCATACTGGCCCTCAATACTCTTTACGGCATTGGCAGTACAATATATTGGTGTATCAGGTATTTCATCCATTATTGTAGTCAATGAGCCTGAATGGTCGCATTCACCATGGTTGGCTACAATAAAATCGATCTTCTTTAGGTCTATTTCCTTCTTTAGGTTTTCCACAAAGTCGAACCTGTGTGGTGTCCATATTGTATCAATTAATACAGTTTTTTCTTCCTCGATCAAGTAGGCATTCTGGCTAGAACCATTCATGATTGAATAATCATCTCCATGAAAACTCTCTAGCTCCCAGTCGATATAGCCGACCCAACTTACATTTCCTTTTACATGCTTTCTCATTCTTTTTCCTCCATATACTCTCAAATAAAGCTGGTAGTAGCAAACCTTTGCCTCCACCATAAATTTAAAGCCCAAGGGCCTATATATCAACAGCTAGGCCCGGGACCTAGCCTGTATGGGAGGGTTATGGTCTCCCCTACAGGCCTGCCCACTAGCTGTTAATTTTGATATGGTTGTTTCTTAAGTATCTCTACTTACTCTAGTGTCAATAGAAGTCCCATCTTAAACTTCTTATCTGCCTTTACTGAATGTAGGCCTCCCTTGGCAAAGTGGAAATTTTCTCCTGCCTTGATAAGGTGGTCCTCTCCTTCATATCTTATCACAGCTTCACCGTCTAAAGCAAATATTAATGCTTCTCCTGGTGCTGCATGCTCAGATAGGCCTGTTCCTGCATCAAATGCCATAATTACAAACTTCATCTTGTCATTGTGAACTATGTCCATATTTACTATCTTTCCATCCTGGTATGGTATAAGTTCTGCAAACTTAAATACTTGTCCTGCTTTTATTGCCTTATTCATAATATCTTTCCTCCTAATTTCTATTTCTGTATATACTACACCTGTTTCTGACTTAAATCCAACCGGTGTATCAAGCTCTGTTAAAATTCCATCTCCAGCCCCTAGTAGCCTTTCACTACCGTCAGACTTGTAGACAATCACCCTTCCCTCAGCTACAAGTACTAGCTTGTGATATGGGAATATCTCTGCACTGATATCTGTATCCTCTGCCATGGAAAATATGGATATGGCGTTATCTCCACCATATATTTCCTTGGAAACTGTGCAGCCTGCTATTGGCTCGTTATCCCTGGCAATTGAAAATACCCTTCCTACTACTTCCTTCATTGGCCACACCTCTCTCTAATCCTGGTGACTATCAATTAGGTCTGTTAATTTTGATATCAATAGGTCTAGGTCCATTCCTGACCTCTTGCTCATTTCGTGTACGTCTGCCTTTGTAGCCATAATCTTTCCTAGTGGTGAGTTAAGCATCTCGAACTTCTCGTTTACCTTTACTATCTCATCCTTCAACCATGGGTACTCCTCTAAAAGGTCCTTTAGCCTAGTTGCTTCTGTAATCTTCATAGCTTCCTCCTATCTCAGTATATCCTGTATTTATCTATACTATATTTACCCATACTATATTTATTTATCTATCTATACTGTATTCATCTATACTGTATTAATCTGTATAATCTTAGATTTTAATATCTAAAGAGTTATTGGGTTATTGTCTAGCCTATTAAACCCTAACGTCTGGATTTTTCTCACCAAACTTTTCCCTTAGGGCCTGGCAAATTTCACCACGATCCTTGCCCTGCTTTTCCATATTTTTTACTGTCTTGTAGGCTGCAAACAAAGTTGATGGTCCAATTTCTGAACTGAAGTTTCCTATACCCTGGTTCCATACCAAAAGCTCAAATACATCATCTAGGGCCCTGCTATCTAGTCCGTGAATATATGCCTTTACCAGCTCCCTAGTTGCCTGACGCATCCTTCCTGCTCCAACGGCATTTGTTAGAGAAAGCAGTAGTCTAGTTTCGTATGGTAGGTACCTCTTTTCATCATTCCAAGTTAGGTCCCAAAACTCAACTGCAATCTTACCTAGACCTTCATCTATAAGGGGCATATTTGTAAGTGCTGCCGGACGCATTGGTATATTCTTTTCGTCCTCCTTTACCCTTGCACGATAGAAGTATACATGAAACTCTGTGTCTCCTGTCTGCTCTGTATGGTGCTCATAACCTAGGTCTTCCATTACCTCATATAGGGGGATAGGATCAAAGCTCTGAATTACCTCTAGGCCCTGTCCCTCTGGAACTGCCTTGGCCTGTTCCTTTAGTCCCATAAAGAAGTTACCCTGTATCCCACGAACGTCTACCTTCTTAAATTCCTCTATTTTCCAATCCTTAAATGCCATAATTTTACCTCTCTTTCTTTACTTAAACTTTTCTATTTATTAAAATTATCATTATCAATAAGGAAGTATATTTACTTTATAGTTTTAGAGTTCCAGGCCTTAATTATAGGTGCGATGCTGATAGTAAGGGAACTCAGCCTACTTTAAAGTATTTATTTTTATTATAACTTTCCTTCTTGTTAAGTCTATTATAAATAATTTTCTTTCTTATTTCTGTATCTACAGATACACTTTTTAAAAATTTTTAGGTATAATATCTATAAAGACCTAGGAAGGGAGACAAGTATGAATTATTCTATACTAACAAAAAGTAATTTATTCGAAGGAATGACTGAAAAAGATATAATTAAATCGCTTGAGGCAATACCTCATAAAATAAACCACTATGATAGGAATGAAGTAATATTTCACCTGCTGGAGCCTGCCGATACATTGGGCATCGTAGTCAAGGGTCAGGCTGAATCTCAAAAGCCCTTCCCCAATGGCAACCAGCTAAATGTTTCCATTAGGAGGCCTGGTGATATTATAGGTGCTGCGGCAGTTTTTTCAACTAGCCACAAGTATCCCTGTGACGTTGTTGCTACAGAGCCCATGGATGTCCTTATCTTTAAAAAAGATGACTTCCTACGTCTAATCCAAAGTAACCTGATAATACTGGAGAACTTTATGACAGAGATATCTTCAACTACCTATATGCTCCAGCAAAAGCTAACCCTACTTTCCTATAGTGGTATTGTAAAGAAGGTAGCCTATTATCTACTATTACAAAAAAAGAGGCTTAATACTGACAGAATTCCTATACCTGGGTCTGTAACAAAGTGGTCTCTATTGATGAACGTATCTAGGCCATCACTGCATAGGGAGTTAAAGGGCCTGGAAGACCAAGGACTAATCCTCTACAAGAAGAATCTGATTGAGATACTAGATCCTGATGCACTTGAGGAAATCTTAGAGCAGTAGGATAGTAGACAAAGTCTCTTAAATCATTCGTGATTTAAGAGACTTTTTTTAATTTATCTTTAACCTTTATGAATCCTACAAGGCCATAGGTAGTATCAATCCTACTAAAATCGCATGTATACCCAAGACAATGCCAAAAATACATAGAATAAAAGGAAATAGACTGACATGCTTACGAACCTGAAAGCTAAACTGACTGTAATCTACAGGTGACCTACTTATACTGTTTATAAACTTGGCCCCAAGCCTATCCATAAAGTCAGCCTCATCGGTCATCGAAAGAATATAGGTTCCCGCCTCTGCCCTAAAGGAATAGATTGATACTCTAGCAGTATTAAAGCCACTCACACTGGTCCGCATTATACTCCTCGACAATTCTACATCTTGCCTCGTATACATATTTTCCAGCCTTAGGCCAATCTGTCCAAGTGGTGTCTTTTTATACTTTTTGCCACTTAGCCATATTTCATATACGCCCCCACTTTTAATTACAAAGGTTCCTTCACTTTGACTTGCTGGCATTTCATAGATTGGTTCTATTTTCATAAAATTAATTATAGTTTTGATACTAATAAATGCTATGACCAGGCCTATTGGTATTAAAATAAAAAGTAAATCTAACATATTCTCCTCCTAAATTTATAAACTATATTAAAGTAGAATAAAATGGTATTACCATGTGAATCAAAACTATCAGTGGCCCTGCAAGACCACCCATCAATGCTCCAAATGCACAAAGTAGGATTACTGGTAAGTTCAAGATAATTGCCACAAACTTGTAGGCCTTTGACTTACAAAAAATACAAACTAGAATACACCCATATAATCCACACCATAGCCAGTTGTAGATAAATATGTCCATATTAAACAGGAATACTACTATACCTAATACTGGTAAAACTAAACTTAAAATTATAGCTACAATATTTGCTAACTTTTTCATGTTACTCCTCCTATATACTTAGTACATTGTGCACTATTACACCTACTTGTAACTACATCTTCTCTAAAAGGGCAATCCTCTGCATTAACTTTCTAGCCAAAGTATCTGCCTTTTCAAAGTCCGCCTTGGTCAATACAAGCACTACATAGGAGTCACTTCCGACATCCATACCTGCTAATACATGTTCCTCTAATACAGAGTTAATTTGTGCCGCCCACCTTGGTATATCCTCATCTTCATTTAAGACCTTTTTGTCTAATTCATCCAATTGACCTAAGTCTATATTTAACCCCTTATTTACAATTAATTCTTTTAGTATAGGTATAAAATCATCCTTTCTAGCCTTCCAATCAAACTCAAATGCTCTTTTTCTTAACAGGATTTCCTCATAGAGTTTTTCCCAGGCCATATCTATATCCTCAGGCCCCTTAAGCTTTAGGCTATCGATAAACTTTTGAGTTTCTGGGTAATCACCTAAAAGCAGCCTTGCTAGGTCATAAAATAACTTTGTAACAGCCTCCTTGTCCACTTTAGGAGCTTCAGTATATTTATCTTGACTTGGGATAAGCTTCCTTTTTACAAAAGCTCTCATGATTTTAATAGCATCATCATAGCTAATATCCGGCATCCAGTATTTTTTATCATCAATATCTAGGTATAAGTCAATGTAGCCCTCTTTATTTCCAATTTCAGACCTCATTTTTGTACATCCGTTTATAGGACGAGGTGGATAGATTTCCATATATCTTATATATCCATCCCTTATGCAATTGATAGAGTTATCAATTCCCACTATATGAAAACCACAACTATTACTTAAGGGCGATTTCATGTGCCATTCTTCATATGTACTAAAAAATTTTTCCTGTATTAGATTATAGAAACTCATATCTAACCTCCATAAAATTAAATATTCCAAGTAAAGTTCCTTATTTCTTGCTATAGTCGTAGTAGTGGACCTTTACACTCTTTCTGTTTAATTCCTTTTTCATTTCACTTATTAATTCTACATTCTTCCTGTCTTTCCCTACAAAAAAGGACTTGCTCCTACCATTTTTCATAGTTAGCTCAATATGGTACCTGTCACCATTTATTCTTACTCCGCTTATAAGGTGTATTGTGACCTCTTTTATGTCCTTTAGTGAAAATTCTCTCTTGCCTGGAACCATACCACTATGAATATAGAGGTAGCCATCCCTTATTTTAAAGGGTGACAAAAAGTCACCACCACTCCTGATTGTGATTGATAGCCTCCTAAATCCTATAAGAAGCATATATAAGGCAAGCAGTAGTATTGGCTTTATTAATATATTACTCGAAAACACAGTCTTCATCCCTATTAAAAAATATTCAAACATGTATATTTTACCACCCATTACATATTTAGGCTCTATGTCAAATAACGTTGGTGATAATTTAAATCAATAAAATCTATTAAATTATGCGGCAGCATCCATAGCAAACTTATAGCTATGGATATTGCCCTTTTGTATTTTATACCTTTCCATTAGC
>NZ_CDRRTB010000085.1:0-7053 GCF_977045075.1 Peptostreptococcus sp.
TCTATATCTAAAGCCCTAGAAAATACTTTAAAGCAAGACTTCAAGGTATCTAGGATAGGTGGTGCAAATCGCTATGAGACATCATTAAAACTCGTAGAAAAGATGGGTGTAAAAAATATTGCAGTTGCAAGTGGAAGAGATTTTCCAGATGCACTAAGCGCAGGTGGTGCCCTATCTATAAAAGGTATACCATTACTTTTAGTTGATGGGCATTCAGATGGACATTCAATAGATAAAATTCATCGAGACTATAATATTGTTTATACTTTTGGAGGGCCCCAATCAGTCAAAAAGAGCTTTGGAAAAAGAATTTATGGTAAGGACAGGTATGAAACTTCATCCAAAATTGCAAGTGAACTTGATGATTACAATAGTGTAGTTTTAGCATCTGGAAAGGTCTTTGCTGACGCTTTATCATCCTCTTCTCTATCCAAAAAACTTTCTGCACCAGTGATTTTAAGTAATGGTTTATCTATTCCTGACGAAATCTTAAATAAGAAGGATTTAAAAAATATAATTTTAGTAGGTGGAGAAAATACCCTTTCAAAAAATATTGAAAGGTCATTACTAAATAAATTTAAAATAAATTATACTTCTAATAATAATATTACTAACACTTCTAGTTCTTCTGGTAGAATAAATCAAGGTTTGCAGGATGATTTGGATAATTCCAAGGAAGTAAATATCAAGGATGAAAATCTTAAAAAAGCAGTAATTAGGCAGCTTAAACATCAAAATATATATAAGGATAATCAAAAGATAACAGAAAAAAGAATGGCTGCCTTAAATGGTCTTGATTGCCATCTTAACTTTACTCAAGGAAGAAATGGTGGGATAAAATCTTTAGAAGGTCTAGAATATGCTGTTAATATTAAGAGTCTTGATCTTGCTGGCAATGAAATAGTAGATTTAATCCCCCTAAAGGCGTGCAAAAACCTTGAGTTCCTTGATCTTGGCGACCAATATTTATATGAAGGTAATCAATACTTAACTGATATCAGTCCTCTTGGTGAGCTCATTAACTTGAAGAAATTAATATTAAAAAATAATAAAATTGTAGATTTGACTGCCATTTCTAAATTGACAAAGCTAGAAGAATTGGACCTATATGGTAATAGGGGAATAAAATCAATAGGTGGTTTTGAGAATTTAACTAAGTTAAGAAAGTTACTATTAAATAGGACTATGGGTATAACGGATATTGGACCTCTAAAAGAATGCAAAAATTTAGAAGAACTATCTATCCAATATAATAAAGTTTCTTCTATAGAAGCTTTAAAAGACCATGAAAAACTACTTTCCCTAGATATTTCTGGAAATAAGAATATAAGTGACCTATCTCCTCTACTTAAATCCATAAAATTAGCAAGACTTCTTGCAAATGGCAATAAAATTACAAGTCTTGAAGGTTTAAGAAATTTAACTGACCTTAAGGAACTTCACGTTTCTGAAAACAAGATAAGTGATTTAAGCCCATTAGAAAAATTGCTAAAACTTGATGATTTAGATATAGGAAACAACCCAGATATAGAATCACTAGAAGTATTCAAAAAACTGATCAATATTAGTGAGCTAAAGATGAATAATGCTAAAAAAATCAATGATTTCACTCCAATATCAAGTCTTAAAAATCTTGATGAATTAAACCTGACAAGGTGTAGTTTGACAGATATATCCTTCTTAGAAGGGCTTAATAATATTACGGAGATGAATTTACAACAAAATGAAATTACTGATATAAACCCTCTCATTAATATGGGAAATCTAAGAGAAATAAAATTAGGATATAATAGGATTTCAGATGCTTCTCCAGTAAGTAAATTAAGAAGTAAGTTCAAAGTAGCTATAGAAATGGGTTCACAAGAAGTAGAAGTTGATGCAAGTAATCATTTAATAAAAAATCCTATATTGGACCAGAGTGGTAATAAACTTGATATTACCGAAAAAGAAAATGTGAAAAATAATGCTGATAAGATAGAAATACTTAATTTTGATGAACTAAATAATGGACACAAAATTAAGGTGAGATGGGGAAAGGATGCAGAGTTTTTCGGTTCTTTAACTATCAACATTAAAAAGTAAAGGTTCTATGTCAAATAACCTTAGTGATAATTTAAATCAACAAAATCTATTAAATTATGTGGCAGCATCCATAGCAAACTTGTAGCTATGGATGTTGCCCTTTTGTATCTTATACCTTTTCATGAGCATTATCCTTGCCTTAAAATTTCTAAAACTCCTATATCAGTAGAATACTCTTTTAATTGCCTTTATCTTATTATTCTTACCCTCAACCGTAGCATTCGTATAGTCATATTTTTAAAGTGTATGTTCTTGTAAAAATTAATTTGAATAATGATCAAGCTTATTTAACATAGGTCTACGGTTTTCTATACAAATGTAAACGGATCTATATTCTTCTCACTTATTGTAACCTCAATATCTCCTGATATAGAGTTAATATAGTCATATACTGACTTAGAGAAGATATGTTCTGTTCCAAAATGGCCAAAATCAAGCAGGGCCATGTCTAAATCTAGGGCATCCATAGCTTGGTGGTACTTTATGTCACCTGTAACCAAAATATCACAACCCTTAGACTTAGCAAGCTGGAAAAACTCTGATCCATTGCCTGTAACTACTGCTATCTTGTTAATTACTAGGTCTTTAGGACCTACATATCTTGCGTGGTCAATGTTTAACTTGTCCTTTAGCTTGCTTATCAATTCACCTATATCCAATGGCTTCTCAAGTTCTGCCACCCTACCAAGTCCATATACCTTGCCCTCATTATAATAATCAAGGCTAGATTCAACATCTAGAACTTCCCTATCCTTGATACCTAGTAGGTTGAAAAAGTAATCGTTAAGTCCATCTTCTGCCATATCATATGATGTATGCATACAGTAGGCGCTGATATTGTTTCTAATCATCTTATAAACCAGGCCACCCTTAATAGTATCACTCGTAATCTGGTTTAGCTTAGAAATCAAAAACGGATGGTGAGAAATCACTAGGTCTACACCCTTTTCAACAGCTTCATCAATAGTCCTATTGGTAATCTCTAGTGTTAACATAATCTTTTTTATATCCTGGTCAAGGTCACCAAGGTTCAAGCTGGAATTATCCCAGCTATACTGTAGTTCTTCTGGGTATTTTACCCTTATCCTGTCAAGTAGTTCTCTTAATTTCATGCCTTACCTCCTAATTCCCTATATATTTGGCCTAATTTATTTAACTTGGCTTCAACAATTTTTTTTCTACCTAAAATACTCTTGTTTTCTTCCTGTCCCTGAGTAGACTTGTCTAATTTATCTAAGATAGACCTATTCTCCCTAAGCTTTTTTTCTAAAAGAGCTCCTAAAAGAGGGTCCTTTTTTTCTATTAGCTTAATTGGTATTTCGTAGTAAATAGGATCAATTTCTTCAACTTTTCCCCTATACACAACCTCCATAATCTCATATATCCTAAAGTCTTCTTTAACTAAATGTTCTTCAATAATGTAGAAGCCCCTCATATTCAAATATTCCCTTAGGTCTTCTTGGGCCTGCATCGGTTGCAGTATCATCTTATCCAGCTTTTTGCATAGGTCTAACTTTTTTTCTATTAGGTCTGAAATTAGTATACCACCCATACCAGCTATTATTACTTGGTCTACCTCATTGGTATCTAATACCTCTAGCCCACTTCCCAACCTAAGGTCGGTTTTATTAACAAGCCCCTGTCTCTCAATTTCTTTTCTTGCATTTTCCAAGGGACCCTTGTTGATATCACTCAAAATTGCATAATTTATCTTCTCAGACTTCAAAAGTTCTATCGGTATATAGCCATGATCAGTTCCTATATCTGCCAACCTAACATCCTTACCTACTAAGTCTACGATTTTTTCCAACCTAGCACTTAATTTCATATTTTTATACCCCTCTAGTCTAATATAAAATAGGGATACAGGAAACTTGGTAATTAAGACCAATCCTGCATCCCTGTGAATTTTTAATACATATATAAGCTCTTAAGATTTGCCTAGTCTAAGAAGTCTCTAAGCTTTTTAGACCTGCTAGGGTGTCTTAACTTTCTCAAGGCCTTAGCCTCAATCTGTCTAATTCTTTCCCTAGTTACGTCAAATTCTTTACCTACTTCCTCAAGTGTTCTCGCTCTACCATCTTCTAGTCCAAATCTTAACTTAAGAACGTTCTGTTCCCTATCATTTAGGGTGTTTAGAACCTCCTCAATCTGCTCCTTTAATAAGGAATATGCTGCAGCTTCTGCCGGTGCAGGAGCATCTTCATCAGGAATAAAGTCACCTAAATGACTATCTTCCTCTTCTCCTATAGGTGTTTCAAGTGAAACTGGATCCTGGGCTATCTTCATTATCTCCCTGACCTTTTCTTCAGTCATGTTCATTTCCTTGGCTATCTCATCTGGCTTAGGATCTCTTCCTAATTCCTGTAATAGCTGTCTAGATACTCTAATTAGCTTGTTTATGGTTTCAACCATATGGACAGGTATCCTGATTGTCCTTGCCTGGTCAGCTATGGCCCTAGTGATAGCCTGCCTAATCCACCATGTGGCATAAGTAGAAAACTTATAACCCTTCTTGTAGTCAAACTTTTCAACTGCCTTTATTAGACCAAGGTTACCCTCCTGTATAAGATCTAGGAATAGCATACCCCTTCCAACATATCTCTTGGCTATACTAACTACCAATCTAAGGTTGGCTTCAACTAGCTTTTGCTTGGCAAATTCGTCACCCTCTGCCATTCTCTTGGCGTATTCTACCTCTTCATGTGGCTTTAATAGAGGAATTTTTCCTATTTCTTTTAGGTACATCCTTACAGGGTCATCTATACTAATTCCCTTTGGAACTGCAATTTCGACAGGATCACTGGATTCTGCTACAAGCTCTTCCTTATCTTCCTCTTCATCTATAGCCTGTAAATCAAGGTCATCTGGCTTAGTTAAATCTATATCGGCCTTGATTTCCTTATCATCTACTACTTCAATACCTAGATTACCAAGTGTCTCATATAAATTTTCAGCGACACCCTTATCCATGTCATTATCCTGAAAGGCTTCCATAATATCGATTAGTGTTACAGTGCCATCTTTTTTACCCTTTTCAAAAAGTTTTTTCTGAGCCTCTTTATTTATCATTAACTCATTCTTTTTTTCTGTCATAACTAATCCTCCTGCCTACAGTGATTTTTTCTTATTCTCCGCTACTATTTCTAGTGCAATCTTCATAATTTCTAAATCAACCTCTTCTGCTTCCTTACTATTGTCTTCAATAGTCTTTCTTCTATTCTCTAACTTTTTCTGTTTTTTCAATAGTGCTTCTATCTTTGCCTGCCTATTTTTCTCTAATAAATTGAATATTAATTTGTCGACTTCTAGGACATCATTTAGGTCAACGCCACTTAAATTCATCTTGCTTAACCTATTTAAATAGTCTAAACTAATCCTGTCGTCAAAAATATCTTCATTTTCTATTATGCCCTTTTCATCAAGCTTTAAAACCTTTGAGTAAATGATTTTACTATTATTGTCAGAAAAGTCATCTTCATCTAGTTTATACTTAACTATCTCTCTTGCCTTTGGACTCAACATAATGGCAGCAATTATATTCATTTCTACAAATGAGCTTGGTTCTTCAACTTCCTTCGGCTTCTTAAAATTAACCTGTCTCTTATATATACTAGAAGACCTATTGCCAGGACTATTCTTCCAAGCAAGCTTCTTGCCGTTCATTTCATTTCTTATAATTTCTGCATTTGTCGCAGTCATCTGGGACAAAATATTAATATAGTAGTCCTGTTCTATAGGACTTTTAATATCCTTCAAAATCTTCACAGCCTCCCTAAGGTAGACCATAGTGTCCTTCCTATCTTGCAAATTATAATTCTTAGATAGGACATTTATCCTAAACCTAGTGGCTTCAAGAGCATTTTCTATACTGTCATACATCTTGGCCATACCATGTTCTCTTATAAATTCATCTGGATCCTTACTCTCTCCAAGGTCCAGTATCTTTACTGAAATGCCATGCCTGTCTAATATATCTATGGCCCTCATACTTGCATTTATACCCGCCTGATCTGAATCATATGACAGTACTAGGGTATCTGCATATCTTTTAATAAGGGCTGCCTGTTCATCAGTCAGTGCTGTACCTAGAGTTGCCACAGTATTTTTTATACCAAACTGGTATAAGGATATTAGGTCCATATAACCTTCAACTAGAATTAGGGTTTTTTGGTTACCCAGGTGTTTTCTAGCAAAGTTAAGTCCATATAGGTTATACCTCTTGTTGAATATTTCGGAATCAGGTGAGTTTAAGTATTTTGGTTGGCCATCATCCATTACTCTGCCACCAAAACCTATAACATTGCCCTTATAGTCAAAAATAGGGAACATAATCCTGTTCCTAAATTTATCAAACAACCTATCAGACTTTGAGCTCTTGCTCAATAGGCCTGATTCAAAAAGTTCTTCATCTGTATAACCCTTCGAGCTTAGGTATATTTTCAAACTGTCCCAAGAATCTGGGGCATATCCAAGTCCAAAGTTCTTGATGATCTTAAGGTCAAGACCCCTCTTTTTTAAATAGTTAAGGGCTTGGTTATCCTCATTTATAAGGTTAGTATAGTAAAACCTGGCAGCCTCTACATGAATTTCATGAAATTTATTTATCTTCTCTAGCCTTACCTTGGTATCATGGTCAATATTCTTCTTTATTTCAATACCACACCTATCTGCTAGAAGACGGACAGCATCCATAAAGTCTAGGTTTTCTGCCTTCATGACAAATGATATAACATCCCCACCTTCTCCACAGCCAAAGCACCTATATATCTGCTTTGAAGTATTTACATGGAAAGAAGGAGTCTTTTCATTGTGGAAAGGGCAAAGACCCTTATAGTTAGTCCCCGCTGGCTTCAATCTGACATAGTCGGAAATAATATCGGCTATATCACTCCTATATTTAATTTCCTCTATTATCTCTTTCATATCATTCATCTAACCACTTGCCCCTACTATAAACATTAACATTTC
>NZ_CDRRTB010000086.1:0-7000 GCF_977045075.1 Peptostreptococcus sp.
AAAGGTTTTGACGGCAAGGAGAGAGAGTATATACAGAAGGTGGAGCTTCCAATAGATAGCGATAAGTCAAATCCAATGAGGTATATAGGTATTTCTGTAGATGTTATGAATGGCATATTTGAGGGGAATCCAGAAAAGGATGCCTTCCAGTATGCACCAGTTGTAATAGACTACAGGCAGTTAAAACCTGTAAATGGAACTCAACCAAATCCTCAGCCAGATCCAAATCCTCAGCCAGATCCAAACCCTCAACCACAACCAAATAAGTGGAGTGTTCCGGTTCAGCTAAAACATGGCTATGAAGATAAAAATTCTATGGGTTCAGCAGCCCTATTGCCTACAGCGACAATAGAGAAGAAGAGCAATGGTAAATATGAATACACTATCAAATTTAAGGGAATCCATGCAAACTTTGGTTCCAAGGAATTTTATGGACATCTTTATGGATTAAAAATATATAAAGATGGTTTTGATAGTGAAAAAACAGAAATACAAGCTTCAAAAACTCTTAAGGACAAGGATATTGTTGGTCAAGAAAGGGACTTCCCTGCAGAGTATAAATTTACACTTGATAAGCTATCTGACCTAGTTAAAATACAGGTGGCAGTAGATGCTATGGACGCCATAATTAATGGAGGACAAGCGCCTTATGATATCGCAGGAGCAAAGTGGAAGGGTGCACAAAATGCTAGATTAATACTAGATATTTCATCCATACCAAAGGAACCGAATCCTAGCAATCCGACTCCTGACCTTCCGAAACCAGACGAATCTATTGAAAATGCAGAGGCTCAATTAAAGAAAGATCTAGAAATTGCCAAGCATCTGGTTAATTCTGGCATAGCAAAGGGCAATTCAAAAGGAATACTTGAAAGGGCTATTAAGAAGGTTGAGGGAGTATTAGGAAAATCAAATCCTACATATTTGGAATTAGTAAGTGCATCACAGGTTCTTAATTTTGCAATATTGAGCATAAAGGACGATGCAAATCCAAATGACAATATTAAAACTGATGAAAAAATTGATAAAGGTAAGTTGGATGGTGGAATAGTTGACAAAAATGATGATAAAGATACTAAGATATATTCTGTTCCGGTAAAGTTATGGCATGCCTATGAAAACAAAGAATCAATGGGTAATCCGGCCATGGAAAAAGATATAATTGTAAAAGTATCTAAGAACAAGTTTGAATACTATGTAAGCTTTAAGGGGCTTAGCTTTGCTAACAAGTATGGTCATTTGTGGGACCTATCCGTTTACGATACTGGTTTAAATGGAAGCCTTAAACCAGCTATAATAGACAAGGAATATAGGGATACTGATCTTGAGGGCAAGCAAAGAACCTTCCCTAAGAGGTATAAATTTATCAGAAATGGAAAGGAAGAAAAAATTTATGTAAAAGTAGCAGTGGATGCTATGGATGCCATTAGCAGCAACCAGGCTAGTACATATGACAAGATAAGCAAGGGGGCAGGTAGCCAAAATGCCATTTTAGTATTTGACTGGTCAAAGGCAAAAGAGTACACTGACAATAATGCTAATGATGAAAACAAGTCAAGGATATCAGGTAGTGACAGGTATGAAACATCTGCACTAATAAGTAAGCAATACTTCAAGAATGCGGATACAGTTGTACTAGCGAGTGGAATCAATAGTGCAGATGCCTTGGTATCAGCTTCATTTGCGAAGATAAACAAGGCGCCTATACTACTATCATCAAAAGCGAATATACCTTCAAGTGTAGAGAATGAAATTTCTAGACTGAAGGCAAAGAATATAGTAATAGTAGGAGGAAATTCATCAATTTCACCAGCAGTTGAAAATAAATTAAAAGATGCTGGATATAAGGTGTCTAGAATATCAGGTTCAAATAGGTATGAAACAGCCTCTACTCTAGCTCAAAGGGTAAGAGACCTAGGTGGATCTAATAAGGCCATATTGATTAATGGTGAAAAGTCTGCAGATGCACTTACAGTATCTAGTCTGGCAACTAAGTCTGATATACCAGTGTTGTTGGTTAATAGTCGTAAGATAGATTCATCTGTAAAATCAAAGCTAGATTCTTGGAATGTAAATGAGTTGTTGATAGTTGGTGGAAGTGGATCTATTCCAGATTCCATTGTTAACAATATTAGGGCTAATAAAAAGAGGAGAATTGCAGGTGCTGATAGGTTTGATACAGCTATAGAAATAGCGAAAGAATCATATTCAAATCCTAAAACAGTAATGCTATCAAATGGATATAATGCAATTGATGCATTATCAGCAGGAGCAGTGACAGAAAAGGCCCAGGCACCGATATTACTTGTGAGAAAGGACAGCATACCATCAAAGGTGAGGTCAATTGTTGATAATAATTCAAGCAAGGCTGTATTGTTGGGTGGTGTGAACACTATAAGCAATTCCCTTGAAGCAAGTTTGAATAAGTAATAAAGCGAGTTCTAATAAGCGATATTGAGTCGAATTTAATAGCTAAAATTAAATAGGCTTAGATAAGTAATACTGGAGAAAGATCTAATAGGCAATATTATAAGTAAGGGGATAGGGACAAGATTGTTCATATCCCCTTAGTCTTGATTACAAGATAAAAGGATCTCTTAGACAAACTTTGTAAGAAAAACAAAAAAATGATTAATAAAATCGGCGAAAAGGTATTATAATGAAGAGATAGAGAATATAGATTTCTAATTGAAGGGTCGCAAGTCCAACTAGGTCAGATATGGACAGGCTGATTCATTATATTCTTTATCAAAATTATAGAGAGGGTAAAATTTAATATTTTATAAGAGAAGAATCTATGAATATAAAAATGAAAAGAATATTATCTCTGTCTTTGGCAGGCTTTATAAGCTTAGGACCTGTTCTAAATACCTTTGCAGCTGGAAATATCGACCTTGTTGCCGGAAGTGATAGGATACAGACATCGATAACAACAGCCTTAAAGGATGGTTCAAAGATAGATTATGTAGTTCTTGCTAATGCCTATTCCTTTGCAGATAGTTTGAGTAGCGTAAATATACTTAATAGCCATCCAAAGACTAAGTTAATCTTAATAGGTAAGCAGACTGATATTACAGGTCAGATTAGAAAGATAAATCCCCAAAAGGTATTTATAGTAGGTGGTACTGACAGTATTAGTGATATAGTCCTTAAGGGAATCAATAATATAAATATACCAACCGAGAGAATTTCTGGCCAGTCAAGGTATGAAACAAATGCCAAAACCCTAGAGGGCTTTGAGTCTGTAGGTGTGGCAGATGGTAGAAACTACCCGGATGCCCTATCAGCATCACCGCTTTTGAAGAAGGAAAGACTTGGCCTAATGCTAGTTAATGGCTCAAAGCCATACAGGACTGACAAAATAGTTAAGTATACCTTTGGAGATAAGTCATCAATTATTCAAGATGGGGGAGAGAGGCTAGCCGGCACTACTCGCTATGAGACTAATGAAAAGATAAATACGAAGTTAGCTGATATGGGCCAGAATATATTAACATATGGTGGTAATTATGCAGATGCCCTTTCAGCTGTCAACCTATTAGATGGTAGCAACAAGATAGTTTTGCTCAATAATAGGAATATATCAAGCTACAATGCCAAGCTTATCAGGGAAAATACCAACCTAGTAGTAGGTGGACTTTTATCAAATTCCATGACTCAGCTGGGTAGGATTTCTAGGGGAGATCAGCTAGATAATATTGACTCGGATGATCAAGTAAGCAATGAATACCCTAATTCCAATGATAATGACCCATTGACCTTTAGCTTTGATGGTAGGATTAATAGTCAAAAGGACCTAGATAGGTATATATTAGCTAGATTTGTAAATGGTATCGAGACAGCAGGCGAATCTGTAAGGATTGAAAATGATGATGTGAATGGAATTTCAACTGCCCTTAGCTATATTATAGAAGATACAGGATTTGTACTAAAGGCCTACAAGGGAAATGATAAGGTCTACCACTACTGGCTTAAGCCAGGACGCTTTACAGACCAGCTAAATGGTAATCGCTACAACAAGAAGGACTTTGTAGACAACCTAAACCACATAAGAAATGATATAAGGAATTCAGGTGCCTTAAATGAGCCTACTAACTATGGCAAGTATAGGAAGCTAACCCTATATTCAAAGAGGAAGTATTTCTATAGGCTTTCTAATTCTAGGGAATACAGTGAAAATTCTTCAAGCCCATATGCCCTATGGCAAAAGGGTACAGCTAGCTGTGCGGCCTTTACCTATTATAGTGACCTTGCAGCCATGCTTATGAGGATACCAAGCTTTGCCGTATTGGGTATGGACAATAAGGGAGACTATCACACAGAAAATGTCTTTTTAGATGAGGATGGCCAGACCCACCAGATAAATACTACCGGGGTACCTGTAAGATACAAGGATGCATCACAGGATATTATAGACAAGACCCTTGAGCCTTCTATACATGACTACTATTACATAAGTGATTATAAGTATACAAAGGATAGGGACTTTTATCCAAAGAGGTTGGCTGCTATAAAGGCTGATTTTTATAAGTAATAAACTAGGGCTATGCTTTAAGCATAGCCCTCATTGTAGGAATAAAGAACCACCAGCTGTGCTGGTGGTTTTATCTTGCTATTTAGTTAAAATATGACCGGCTTAGTCTTAGCTAGGATAGGCATAAAATATAATTCTATCCGGTGCATCTCCTAGGTACCCAAAAGGATAGCAGGTGCAGACTATTAAAACCTCCTCGTCATATTTCTTGATGATGGTCTTATCGTCTCTAGGCACTATCTTAATATTCTTGACTGTATACTTATAGTTGCCCTTTGAGTTCTTAAAATAAAAGCTATCACCCTTTTGTATCTTATTGAAATTCGTAAATACTGTATTCCTATGGCCTGCCAAAAAAATCATGTTATCTTCTCTAGGCATATAGGAACTAGATAGGTGACCTACACCCTTGTCTAGGCTATCAGAACCTGTTCCTTCAATAATAGGTATTTCCCTATCTAGTCTTGGTATATTGAGTATTCCAATAACATCCCCAACCTTTAGTTCTTCCTTAGCATCTTCACTGTCTGCCTTGTCATTGTCATTTTCCTTAACTTGAGTCTTGCTTTCTTTTTCTATTTTAGTGTTGGCAAGCTTCAAGTAATGATTTTGAGCCACCTCCATCTTATATAGGTTAACCCCTACATAGATAATGACTGCTGAGCCTAGAATCATTAGTATTTTACTTATTATAGATCTCATTATTTATCCTGTTTTTTCTTACGTGATAGAACAAAGCCAAGAGCTAATGATAAAGCTCCACCTGCTCCTAGAGACCAGATACTTGAGTTTGTATCAGGTAAGCTGTTTTCAGAAACCTTAGTCTTCTTGTAAGTAACCTGTGGCTTGTTAGGTACGTACTTGTTTGGCACTGGCTTACTTGGCACTGGACTCTTAGGTTCTACAGGACTCTTAGGTTCTACTGGTCTATTTGGCTCAGGATTCTTTGGCTCTACTGGCTTGTTTGGCTCAGGGTTCTTAGGTTCTTCTGGTTTATTTGGCTCAGGATTCTTTGGTTCCTCTGGCTTGTTAGGAACTGGTTTGTTAGGTGTTGGTATATTTGGTAGCTCACAAGTACCACACTTTATATCATGAGTAATCTTAGTAGTTGGTAGCTTGATATACTTTTCATCTAATCTCCAATTACCTGAAACATTAATGCTTGCTTCCTTTATATCCTTGCTAAAGTCCTGAGGAGTAGCAAACTTCTTATGTACTGTAAATGAAAGGGCAGTTCTTGCTGGAATGTCACCAACATCAATCGTTAGGTTGTCTCCATCAATCTGGATCTTTGACTTGTATGTATCCTTGTTTACTAGATTTAGGTCTGAATAAAACTTCTTACCAGTTACTGCTGGATAGTACCTATCTACAAGCCAATTAGTAGTATCCTCTATTGTATAGTTATCCTTTAATTCGTAAGGTAGCTTAACAGTGATTTTACCATTCTGGATAGCATAGTCAGTTGCAAATACGAATCTCCAATGCTGCTGCTTTGTGCTTTCATTTGGTCCATCCTGCCAGTGGTGAACCTCAAGGTTACCTGGTCCAGATAACTTTTCAGCGGCCTTCTTTTCAGTTTCAGTAGTGATACTGTGGTTGTTTTCATTTATAATTTTTTCTGTATATCCATTGTTTGAATAATCTTTTAGGCGAGTATCTATTTTTGCAGATGCATTTAGGTTCACCTTGTCATTTATTTTCTTTTCAACTGTTATGATATCACAAGCTCCGTCTTTACCCTGCTTTACGATACTAATATCTTCACCAACTATATATCCATTCTTAGTTGGAGTACCATCCTCGTTGTAGTAGACCTTCTGACGTGACTTATAGTCCTTTTCGTCTATTGTATTTTCTTTAGTTTCATTGATCTTATACTTGTAAGTTGTTGTATTTCCAGGAAGAACTAGGTTATCAAAGTTCCATTTTCCCTTCATTTCTGCAGTTGCCTTTGTATCCTTTATGGCATTATCAAAATCTTCATTCGTATCAAATGTCCTGTGGAACTGTAGGCTTCCTCCAGTCCTTGCTTCTAGCTTACCAAGATCAAAGATTATCTTATTAGCATCTATTACATAGTCTGGTATTACGTTAGGGTCTATTGTGTCATAGCCCGATTCATTTCTATAATATCTTTCTGTTAACCACTTACTTGCATTAGAGATCTTAAGCTTACCATTAGTTATAAGTGTATTTAAATCCTCATATGGAAGACCAACCTCTAGCTTGGCATCGTCTATCTTGTAGTCTGTGGCAAAGTTGACCCTGATGTTTTCCTGCTTAGCAGACTTGTTAGTCCAGTAGTTAAACTCCATATCACCAGCTCCGTAGAACTTTTCGTAGTCTGGGTTTGTATGGTCATGGGCCTTATTGTAAGGGCTCTTTGTCTTTTCCTTATTTAATTCACTGTCTGTTCCGTTACTTGCTTCCATCTTTGCCTTTAGGCTGACATTATTTTCCTCT
>NZ_CDRRTB010000087.1:0-6679 GCF_977045075.1 Peptostreptococcus sp.
ATACCTACGACTGTTGCCCCATTTGGCACATCGTGTAGGACTACGCTGTTGGCACCGACCTTGACCTCGTCTCCAAGGGTTACAGGACCTAATACCTTGGCTCCTGAGCCTATTATAACGTCATTACCTACTGTAGGGTGCCTTTTGCCTGTGTGGTTGCCTGTGCCGCCTAGAGTGACCCCCTGATAGATGGTAACCCTATTGCCGACCTCTGCAGTTTCTCCGATTACAACACCCATACCATGGTCTATCATGATACTATGGCCTATAGTGGCTCCTGGGTGGATTTCTATACCAGTTAGGAACCTAAATATCTGGGATACCAGCCTGGCTAGGAATTTTAAGCCCATATTGCTAAGGGCATGGGATATGCTATGGCCTATTAGGGCATGGACAGATGGATATATAATAAATACCATCAGTCTATTCAAAAATTTTATCTTACCCCTGCTGGATGCAGGGTCATTAGCTATAATATAATCAATGTTCTTTATAAATTTCATCTACATCACCATCTCAATCTCAAACATAATAGTTGGCAACTTTTGATTAAAATATACCCATTGACATATACTTGTCCGCGCCATCTGGAGCAACTGTAACAACCTTTTTACCTGGGAACCTTTCGGCCAGCTTCTTGGCAGCGGCTATATTAGCTCCGGCAGATATACCTATAAGGATACCCTCATTATTGGCTACCTGTCTTACCATTTCAAATGCTTCATCATCAGTAATTAATATAACCTCATCTACAAGGTCTGCAAAGTAGTTCTTTGGAATGAAGTTTGCACCGATTCCCTGGATCTTGTGTGGTCCAGCCTGGCCCCTTGTAATTAATGGTGAGGATTTTGGCTCTACACCATAAACTTTAATTTGAGTATTCTGGTCCTTTAGGTAGGAGCCTATACCTGATACAGTACCACCAGTACCTATGCCTGCAACAAAAATATCTACATCCTTTAATTCTTCATATATTTCTGGTCCAGTTGTCTTGTAGTGATAGTCAGGGTTGTCCTTGTTGTCAAACTGGCCTAAGGACTTGTATTCACCACTGGCCAGTAGTTCCTGCATCTTGTCTATACTTCCCTGCATACCCTTGGCAGCCTCTGTCAATATCAACTCGGCACCGTAGGCCTTGATTAGGCTTCTTCTTTCAACACTCATGGATTCAGGCATTATTATAGTTACCTGGTAGCCCCTGCTTTTACCAATCATTGCTGTAGCGATACCAGTGTTTCCACTAGTTGCTTCAACAATTCTATCGCCAGCCTTTAGTAGGCCCTTTTCCTCTGCCCCCAGTATCATACCTAGGACTGCACGGTCCTTAATAGACCCTCCTGGATTCTTGTTTTCCAGCTTTACATATACGTTTTTGTCTATCTTTTCCAAATTTACAAGTGGTGTGTTTCCTATTAATTCTATTACGTTCTTTTTCATCTTTTTTCTCCTTATCTTATCTGTTGTTAGTGGTCACGGGGCTATAAGGCCCAAGTATTCTGGTATAAATTATCCCAAAAGATACCTAAACTCTTTGATCGTATAGGAATCTCTGCTACTCCTAGTGGTTACAAGAACAGCAACAACAGCAAGAGATGCCTCCAAACGCAGTGAATATGAAATTTTTAGTCTGTATATTTTTCATTTGAACATCTCCTTTACCTTTTTGGTAATCAATAAATAGAAATTTGATTTTCGAACTCTATTTTTAATAACCTGTATTTTATTATCCTGAAATTAAAGGGAATATACTTGCAATTTTAATTCCGATTAATTTACTAGGGATTAATAACTATTGTATACCAAGAGCCTGGCTTTGTCTATACCCAAAGAAAAAAAAGATATTAATAAAATATTCGAAAAATTCTTTCTATCACTAGAAATTAATCTGATGATGGAGTATAATTGTTTTTAAAATATTAGAAAAGAGGTGTTGTATATGGGATATATACCAACTTATGATCAGGCCTTAGAGCTTTTAAAGAAGTACAACAAGGAGGACTTTCATATACATCATGGCAAGACAGTGGGTGGTGTTATGAGGTACTTTGCGAACAAGTTTGATCCAGAGAGGGCAGACTTTTGGGAAGTAGTAGGTCTTTTACACGATTTGGACTTTGAGTTGTATCCTGAAGAACATTGTGTCAAGCAGGTAGACCTAATGAAGGCTGAGGGTCTTGACCAGTCCATTATAGATTCGACTATTAGTCATGGATATGGTCTCACAGGGGCTACAGTTAAGCCAGAAAAAGATATGGAAAAAATATTATTTGCTACTGATGAACTTACGGGTATAGTTGGGGCTGCTGCTTTGATGAGACCTTCCAAGAGCGTTTCAGATATGGAGCTAAGGTCTTTGAAGAAAAAATTTAAGGACAAGAAGTTTGCTGCTGGCTGCTCTAGAGATGTAATTAGGCAGGGAGCGGAAAACCTTGGCTGGGAACTAGACGACCTCTTGAATGAAACTCTTGAGGCAATGAAGTGGCTTGAAGAAAATAAATAGGGGGAATATTTATGTCTGTAGAAAAGGTAAAAGAGTATTTTGAACAGTTTGGTATGAGTGATAGGGTATTGGAGTTTGACAGGTCTAGTGAGACTGTAGATCTAGCTGCCCGGGCTGTTGGTTGCGAACCAAAGCAGATAACCAAGACCATGTCCTTCTTAGTTGAAGATGAACCTATTTTGATATGCCTAGCAGGTGATGCTAGAATAGCTAATGCCAAGTACAAGCAAGAGTTTGGAACGAAGGCCAAGATGATTTCCTTTGATGATGTTGAAGGACTTATAGGCCATCAGGTCGGGGGAGTATGTCCCTTTGCCATAAGGGAGGGGGTCAAGGTCTACCTGGATGAATCTCTAAAGAGGTTTGAGACTGTATATCCTGCTGCAGGAAGCGGAAACTCTGCCATAGAGATGACTATACCGGAGCTGGAAAAGTACTCAAATTACACAAAATGGATAGATATAGCCAAGGATTGGGAATAAGGACGTTAGACTAGGGCAAAAATGAGGCTATAGAAATTTGTATACGACAAGATAAGAGTGGGGACCATATAGAAATTAAGATAGGGTCTCCCTTTTTATGTTCGAATATACCTGATATAGATATTGACAGAGGACCCTTAGGCGTAGGTATATAAGTCAACGAGCTAATACCTGGCAAGGAGTATGATAAGAGGACCCTTAGGCATAGGGAGATAACTTTAGATCTGATGGGACTGAAGACTTCTTCTTTTTAGTCTATCATTATTGCTATTATCCACCATAGTCTGTATAATAATGGGTAGTGTAATTGTTGAAATATAGAAGTTTTAAAGGAGAAAATATGTTATTACTTGCAGACAAGTGGAAAGAATATGAATTAATAGATTTAGGTGGCGGAGAAAAGCTAGAACGATGGGGAGACTATGTCCTAAGAAGGCCAGATCCCCAGGTAATATGGCCAATAGAGAGGGAGTGGTCTCTATGGAAGAACCCACATGGCCACTACCACAGGAGCAATAGGGGTGGTGGTAGCTGGGAGGTTAAGAAAAAATACCCAGACCAGTGGACTATTAACTATGGTCCGCTAAAGTTCAAGATAAGGCCTACAGGCTTCAAGCATACTGGATTATTTCCTGAGCAGGCAGCTAATTGGGACTGGATGATAGACAAGATAAGGACTGCCAAGAGGCCTATAAGGGTACTAAACCTATTTGCCTATACCGGTGGTGCATCTGTGGCCTGCGCCTACGCGGGTGCAGAAGTATGCCATGTTGATGCAGCCAAGGGTATGGTTAACTGGGCCAAGGAGAATATCGAGTTATCTGGACTCAAGGATAGGACCGTTAGGTTTATAGTAGATGATGTAGTCAAGTTTGTGGAAAGAGAAATCAGGCGTGGCAACAGATATGATGCCATTATAATGGACCCACCTTCTTATGGTAGGGGACCTAAGGGCGAGGTTTGGAAAATTGAGGACAAGTTGTTTGAATTTGTAAGTCTGTGTATGCAGGTCTTATCAGACAAGCCCCTTTTCTTCTTGATTAACTCATATACTACGGGCTTTTCACCAATTGTTTTGGAAAATGTCTTAGAAACTACTATAGACAAGAAGGCCAAGGGTGGAAAGATATATGCCGGTGAAGTCGGAATACCAGCCTCAAGAAATGGTATGGTCCTACCTTGTGGTATATTTGGTAGATGGGAAAGATAGGAAGCGATAAGATGGATTTAAAGGTGATATATGAGGACAACCATCTCTTGGTGGTAGAGAAACCCGTAAACGTCCTTTCACAGGCTGACAATACTCAAGATATAGATATGGTGTCTATGTGTAAGGCCTATGTAAAGGAAAAGTACAAGAAGCCGGGTAACGTCTATATAGGTCTGGTCCATAGGCTAGATAGGCCAGTCGGCGGGGTTATGGTTTTTGCCAAGACCTCCAAGGCGGCATCAAGGCTGTCAGACCAAGTAAGGACCAGGACTATGAAGAAGACCTACAGGACAGTGGTTGTGGGAAAGTGTCAAAAAGATGGGGATTGTGTGGATTACTTGTACAAGAATACAAAAACCAATATGGTAAAGATTGTTGATAAGTCCAACAAGGATGGTAAGATGGCCAGCCTATCCTATAAGAAGTTGGGGGAAGCCTATTCTGATAAGGACAAGCTAGATTATTCCCTTCTTGAGGTAGACCTGCATACAGGCAGGCCCCACCAGATCAGGGTCCAGTTTTCTAGCCGTAACCACCCTCTTTACGGGGACCAGAGGTATTCTAAGTTTTCTAAGGTTGGCCAACAGATAGCCCTTTGGTCAGCCAGGATAGAGTTGGTCCATCCGACAACCAAGGAAGTAATGGCCTTTGAAGCTAAGATGCCAAATGCCTACCCTTGGAATATCTTTTAGGAGGCCAGTATGATTGATTACGGTGGTTTTTATATAGACAGGCCAGTAGGTAATAATGCCTTCTCCTATGAAAAGAGGGCCAAGAAGAGAATATATGTACCTAAATTGATAGATGCCAGGATAGACCAGGTAGAGCTTGGTGGTCCAGCGACCTTTATAGAGATTGAAGATGGACAGGAGAAGGAATGCTTTGGTATGAAAAATGTCTACCACCTGGTGGATAGGGAGATTACTGAAATGGGAAAGGAAGTCTACCTCTTTGACAACCACAACCATGCCTTTTTCTTTTGGTGTCAGGCCCTAAAAAGAGGCTTGATGAAAAGGGGACAGGCCCTCTTGCATGTGGACCAGCACAAGGATACCAGGATACCTCCAGACTATGATGTGGATATAGGGGACTTGGAGGACGTGAAAAGGTACACCAATGAGGTCTTAAATGTAGGGTCCTTTATCAAACCAGCCCTACACCATGGTATATTTTCAGACCTTATGATAGTTGACTCAACCTACTCTATGGATATGGAATACCCAGAGTCCTATGTCTTGGATATAGACCTGGATTTTTTCTCCAGGGATATGGATTATATTGACTATGACCTAAAAATAGGCAGGGTCAAGAAATATATTGAGGGTGCAAGCCTAATTACAATAGCAACCAGTCCCTACTTTATCGAGCAAGACAGGGCTCTAAAGGCACTTAGAGACCTCTTTGACTTATAAGTAGTATTACATAAGCTATATACTGCTAGTTCCAGCCTCCTATGTGAGTCTAGAAAAAAGCAGGAAAATATGTTATTATAAGGGGTATAACTATAAAAATAATATGAAACAATATGGAGGTAATTATGTTATTTCAAGAATGGAAAAATATTAGTGAAAATCAGGCAAGTGAAGAGGCTGAAGTAAAGTTCTGGGAAGAGTTTTTAAGGGCTGAAACTTATATATACAATGATATATTAAACAACAAGACTCAGGTTGTAGCTGGAAAGGTATCAGACCTTGCAGAAAAGTATAATACTAGTCCTGAGTACTTCATGGGCTTCCTAGATGGTATAAATGAGAGCATAGAAATGGCCCAGGACCTGGAAAAAATAGAGGCAGATACTCAGATCAATATTAAGATAGACTGGGACAAGCTATACTACAACATGGTAAATGTTGAGGCACATTGGCTTTATGGCCTAAAGGGGTGGGAAGATATCCTATCAGAAACTACTAGAAAACAGATTAGGAAGGACCACAATAGGTCAAAGATGGTAATCAAGGACGACAAGGTAGGAAGAAATGACCTGTGTCCATGTGGCAGCGGAAAGAAGTACAAAAAGTGCTGTGGAAAGTAGACTATAGGCCTATTTGACAAGAAAACACAAAAAAATTAAAAAAAACAGAAAATAAATTGACAAAAGCATTTTCATGATGTAAAATATATAGTTATACCTTGACCAAATCCTTAAAATATGCTATAATAGGGTATAGACTGAAAGGATAGGTGATACTTTTGGCAACAACAGCTACATTAGATAATATCAGGCATACTCTTGAGAAGTATGTAGGCAGGAAGATTTTGCTAAAGGCAAACAAGGGCAGAAAGCAAATAGTTACAAAACAGGGTATTTTAGAGACTCTATACCCAAGTGTATTTGTAATCAAAGTAGGTCATGGAGATGAAGGCTTTGAGAGGGTAGCATATAGCTACTCTGATTTATTGACTGAGACAGTTAAGATAAAGGTTTTTAAAAATAAGGTAAGTTAAGAGATTAGAGATTGGGTATTATTACGCAATCTCTTTTTTTAG
>NZ_CDRRTB010000088.1:0-6586 GCF_977045075.1 Peptostreptococcus sp.
GAGGAAGCCTCTAAGGCCTATAAAGATTCTAAAAAAAGAGGGACAAGTAAGGAATCAAGAGATTTTATAAAGAAAATAGAAAGGCTTTTGGATAAGCTTGCCAAGACTCAAAGATACAGAGGGGTAACAATATCGAATTATATGTATAAGTATGATCACGATAATGAGAGTCAGTTTTGTGCAATGACCTTTAGCTTCGGAGACTGGATATATGTAGCCTATAGGGGGACAGATGAAAGCTTGGTTGGATTTAAAGAGGATTTCAATATGTGCTTTTCAGCCCCTGTAATGGCCCAGAAGGATGCAGTGGCCTATCTTAGGCAGGTTCTTAATAAGTATAGGGACCAAGAGGTTTATACTGGTGGTCACTCCAAGGGGGGTAACCTAGCAGTGTATTCCCATGTCGGCATAGATGGGGAATATAGGAAGAGGGTAATCAAGATATTTAATAATGATGGGCCAGGATTTACAGAAGAAATATTAAAGACCCCTGCCTACAGGGAGACGACAAAAAAGGTCATGAAACTCCTACCACATGGGTCGGTAGTTGGAATCCTTATGGATGATGAGGAAGAGTACTCTATAGTAAAGGCCAAGGGTGATAATGGTATAGTCCAGCACGATGGATTTAACTGGGATATTAAGGGAACTAAATTTGTTAAAAAAGATAAGTTCACAGACCAGTCAATCCGTATTAATCAGACCCTAAAGCTATGGCTTGCCAGTCTTGACAGGGAAGAAAGAAATAAGTTTATAGATGAATTTTATGGCCTAATAGTTAAGTCTACTGATGCCAGCATCCTGGGTGATATATCAGGCAAGGAAATACAGTCTGCCCTAGCTATAGTCAAGAATATAAATAGCATGGATGAAGAAAGCAAGGAGATATTGGTTTCTGCCATAAAGAAGCTTTTAAAGAGTACTTCAGAGGCAAGGGGCAAACTATCCATGAAAAAAAAGCTCCAAAAAAAGGCCGGGGAAATCATGAAAATAAATAAGTAAGAAGAGGCTATAGAAGTCATTTATAGCCAAAAAAATCTTGTAATGGACCTCTATTTATGGTAAGATAATCAATGAAGGTGCTGGAAAGGTCGTACAGAGATGCGGCTGCACTAAAAAATAGATTAAGTCTTTTAAGCTGGTCCAGAGAGACTGGTAAGGATAGGGCCCGAGAGGCCTAAAATAGAGGATTGTACTAGACAATCATAGCTTATGGAGCATATTTTATCCTTATACCCTTGTATCTCAACCGGGTGTAAGGATTTTTTTGTACCTAAAAGCCTTAATCAGACAGGAGAGTATGTATGATAAATGGAAAGAGTAGATTGATGGTGGCAATAGACACTGACAACTATGAGAAGGCAGTAGAATTAATTGATAGACTAGATAATAGTGTAGACATATTCAAGCTGGGGCTTGAAAACTACATAGCATCTAGGGGTAAGACTCTAGACTACCTAAAGTCTAAGGGTAAGAGGGTGTTTTTGGACTTGAAATTTCACGATATACCTAATACTATGATGTCAGCTGTAAAGGCCTGCATCAAGGATGGTGTATGGCTGATGACAATTCATGTATCAGACTATGAAGGAATGAAGATGTGTGCAGACATAGCTAAGGAGGAAGCAGCTAGACTAGGTATAGAAAAACCCCTGATTGTAGGAGTAACAGTACTTACATCTATGAGTGACGAAGATTTGGCAAGTGTGGGCTGTAGCCTATCTACTAGGGAGGCTGCTATAAAGAGGGCCAAGCTAGCCAAGGATGCAGGTCTAGACGGTGTTGTATGCTCAGCCCAGGAAGTAGCCGATATAGTTGAAGCCTGTGGTAATGATTTTGTGACAGTGTGTCCAGGAATAAGGCCAAAATCTGCTGAACTTGGTGACCAGAAGAGGGTTGTAACACCTAGTCAGGCTATAAAGAATGGGGCCAAGCTCCTGGTGGTTGGAAGGCCTATAACTAGAGCAGAAAATCCAGCTGGGGCTGCAGACCAGATAGTTGAAGAAATAGAAAAGGCATTAGTATAAATCTTGATTGGGTTACTCTGGCCACAGGGGCAAGAGGGCTACCTAGTTTCATTAAAAGGAGAGCATCAGATGAAGGGAAGATTAATTTTAGAAGACGGAACGATTTTTGAAGGCAAGGCCTTTGGTTATATTGAGGATAGCGTTGGAGAGGTAGTATTTAACACTTCTATGACAGGCTACCAGGAAATACTTACGGACCCATCTTACTACGGTCAGATAGTTACAATCACATACCCATTGGTGGGTAACTATGGTATAAATCTAGAAGACAAGGAGTCAGATGGGATAAAGGTAAGTGGATTTATAGTTAGAGAAAAGAGCGATATGCCATCAAATTTCAGGTGCGAGATGGATATAGATACATACCTAAAGCAGAGTAAGGTAATAGGCCTTGAGGGCATAGATACAAGAGCCCTTACAAAGATTCTAAGAAACAGAGGAACAATGAGGGGCATAATAACTACTGAACACACTAAGCTATCCGATGTAAAGTCAAAGATAGAGGCCTTTGACAACAGTCAGGCAGTAAGGATGGTAGGCAGGAAGGCAGTAGAGCATATAGCTGGACCTGGCAAGAGGGTGGCTATAATGGACTATGGAGTTAAGGAAAATATAATCAGAAACTTTGCAGGAAGGGGATGCGACATTACAATATTCCCAGCAGAGACGGGCTATGAAGAGGTCTTGGCTATAGATCCAGACCTAGTATTCCTTTCTAATGGACCTGGAGATCCTGCAGACCTGGAGGATATAGTTGAAAATGTTAGACAGATGATAGGCAAGAAGCCAATAGTTGGTATATGCCTAGGCCATCAGATACTAGCAATAGCCCTTGGTGGTAAGACAGGAAAGCTAAAGTTTGGTCACAGGGGAGGAAACCACCCAGTTAAGGACTTTGAAGAAAATAAGATATTTATCACATCTCAAAACCACGGCTACTATGTAACTGAGGTTCCTCAGGATATGACAGTTACTCAGATAAACCTAAACGATAATACTGTTGAGGGCATGAGGCATAATACTCTTCCAATTTACAGTGTTCAGTACCATCCAGAGGCTTGTCCAGGACCACTTGATAGTGAGTATGTATTTGATAAATTTCTAGAGATAGCAGAGTAGGGAGGAGTTAAAGATGCCTAAAATAGAGAGTATAAAGAAAACATTAGTATTGGGCTCAGGTCCAATTATCATTGGCCAGGCTGCAGAATTTGACTATTCTGGCACACAGGCTTGTCAGGCCCTAAAGGAAGAGGGGATAGAGGTAGTTTTAATAAACTCAAACCCAGCTACTATAATGACTGACCAGGAAATAGCTGACCACATATATATAGAGCCTTTGACTCTAGACTTTATAGAAAAGATAATTGAAAAGGAAAGACCAGACAGCTTGTTGGCAGGTATGGGTGGACAAACAGGCCTAAACCTAGCAGTAGACCTATATGAAGCAGGCATACTAGACAAGTACGGGGTAAAGATAATCGGTACATCTGTCGAATCTATCAAGAAGGGCGAAGACAGGGATACCTTTAGAGAGGTAATGAGAGAAATAGGCCAGCCGGTAATAGAGAGTGATATAGTCACAACTCTAGAAGAGGGTCTAGCCTATGCAAGTAGGATAGGCTACCCAGTAGTTGTTAGGCCAGCCTATACGCTTGGTGGTACAGGTGGTGGTATAGCAGAGACGGAAGAAGAGTTAAGAGAAACTCTAACTCATGGTCTTGAGCTAAGTCCGGTAACACAGTGCTTGTTAGAGAAGTCTATCAAGGGCTGGAAGGAAATAGAGTACGAGGTAATGAGAGACTCTAATGGTAACTGTATTACAGTTTGTAATATGGAAAATATAGACCCAGTAGGTGTACATACAGGGGACTCAATAGTTGTAGCACCTAGCCAGACTCTATCTAACCTAGAATACCAGATGCTGAGAACAGCATCACTAGATATAATAGAGGCGATAGGGGTTGAAGGTGGCTGTAATGTACAGCTAGCCCTAAATCCTAAGAGCCTAGAGTATGCAATAATAGAAATAAACCCAAGGGTATCGAGGTCATCAGCCCTAGCTTCTAAGGCTACAGGTTATCCAATAGCTAAGGTTGCAGCCAAGATAGCTCTAGGATATACTCTTGATGAAATAGAAAATGCAGTAACTAAGAAGACAAATGCTTGCTTCGAGCCTACTTTAGACTATGTGGTAGTTAAGATACCTAAATGGCCATTTGACAAGTTTAAGCATGCCAACAGAAAGCTTGGCACTAAGATGATGGCAACTGGTGAAATAATGAGTATAGGCTCTAACTTTGAATCAGCCTTCCTAAAGGGAATTAGGTCTCTTGAAACTGGTAAGTTTTCACTAGTTCACAAGGCATCTGAGGGCAAGACCCTAGCCCAGCTGAAGGAAAGTATAGTTGTACCGGATGATGAGAGAATCTTTGACCTTGCAGAGATGATTAGAAGGGGTTACAAGCTAGAGATGATATCTACAATTACAGGTGTAGATGAGTGGTTCCTAAACAAGTTTAAGTGGATAGTAGACCAGGAAGAAAAGCTAAGAGTCATGAAGATAGAAGACCTTAATAAGGAATACCTTCTAGAGCTAAAAAAGAAGGGCTTCTCAGACAAGGGAATGGCAGACTTGATGAAGATAGATACAGAGGACCTAGTAGAGCTAAGAAAGTTGTATAAGATTAGGCCTTCTTACAAGATGGTTGATACTTGTGCGGGTGAATTCGATGCTATCTCACCTTACTACTACTCAACTTATGAAGAATATGATGAAGTAGAAATCAGCGACAAGAAAAAGGTCATTGTTCTAGGTTCAGGGCCTATCAGGATAGGCCAGGGTATAGAGTTTGACTATTGTTCAGTTCATGCTGTAATAGCACTAAGAAAGCTGGGCATAGAGACTATAATCATCAACAACAACCCAGAAACAGTAAGTACAGACTTTGATACATCTGACAAGCTATACTTTGAACCATTGACAGAAGAGGACGTATACCACATCATAGAAAAGGAAAGGCCAGAGGGAGTAATCCTACAGTTTGGTGGCCAGACAGCTATAAAGCTAGCTAAATTCCTTAGCGAAAAGGGTGTAAAGATCCTGGGAACAGACTTCAAGGACATAGATGCAGCAGAAGATAGGGAAAAGTTCGAAGACCTATTGGAAAGCTTGAATATAAATAGACCTAAGGGTAAGGGTGTATGGTCAGTAACTGAAGGTGTAGAGGTTGCTACACAGCTTGGTTATCCAGTCCTAGTTAGACCATCATATGTCCTAGGAGGCCAGGGTATGGAGATAACTTATGATGAAGTAAGGTTGACTCAGTACCTAGAAGACGCCTTTGATAGGGACCCTATCAACCCAGTTCTGATAGACAAGTACTTGACTGGTAGGGAGATAGAGGTTGATGCTATATGCGATGGCAAGGACATCCTTATACCAGGTATTATGGAGCACTTGGAGAGGGCAGGAGTCCACTCTGGAGACTCTATAACAATGTATCCTAGCCAGGGTATATCAGACAAGATCAAGGACAAGATATACGAATATACAAAGATGATGGCCCTTAACCTAAATGTGGTAGGTATGGTAAACATCCAGTTTATAGAATACAAGGATGAACTTTATATCATAGAGGTAAATCCAAGAGCCAGCCGTACAGTACCATATATATCAAAGGTAAGTGGTGTGCCAATAATAGACCTGGCTACTAAGTGTATGATAGGCTATGAATTAAAAGACCTAGGCTTTGGTACAGGAGTATACAAGACGCCTTCTCACGTATGCGTAAAGGTACCTGTATTCTCTATGTCAAAGCTATCTAAGGTAGAGGTCAGCCTAGGACCAGAAATGAAGTCTACAGGTGAAGTATTGGGTGTAGGAGAGACTCTTGAAGAGGCCCTATACAAAGGCTTTTTGGCATCAGGCCAGAGGGTGTCTGAAGAGAAGAAGAAGGTCCTAGCTACCGTTAACAACAATGACAAGGCAGAGTTTATAGAATTGGCCAAGGATATGCAGGAGATAGGTTATACATTTGTAGCTACTCAGGGAACTGCCAAGGCTCTAAATGAAGCTGGTGTTAAGTGTGAGGTAGTAAATAGGGTAGAGGAGCCTAGACCAAACATACTTGATGTAATCAGAAACAAGGAAGTTGATATGGTTATCAACACACCAACAAAGGGTAACGACTCTACTAGAGACGGTTTCAAGATGAGGAGAACTGCCATAGAGTTCCAGACAGAGATAATGACTTCTCTAGATACATTAAAGGCTATGGTAGCAGTAAATAGAAGACACGTAGACTCACAGGATAAGAGGGTTTACAGCCTGAGAGAAATCAATAAGTAAGACCATTACTGCCCTCATTGCGGTCAAAGAATATAGTTTTTTGAATTTTGGAGGCCATAAAGCTAACTAGCTTTATGGTCTTTTTTAGGTTGTATAATATTTAGCGTTGGTGAGAGAAAATTCTCTCCCAACGCTAAATTTTTTGCAAAAAAATAGGAACACACATCAAATCTCATGTATAATTTAAATCGTCAAAAAAAAAATAATAAGG
>NZ_CDRRTB010000089.1:0-6502 GCF_977045075.1 Peptostreptococcus sp.
TTTGGCATCCTAAGCATACAGTAAAGCCCTCCTGCTATAGAGTGCTTGATAAAGACCTTACAGTTGTCAAATACATCCCTACAGGCCATTACTAAAAGCAAGGATAGGCCCCTAAAATACAGACGCATACCGTCTTCACCCCTTGTATCTATAAGGTGGACATCCTCACTAGTGTGAAGCACATAGTTTAAGTCACGGTACCTGTTTTTTATTTTAGCCATGCATATATGTCCCTGGTAGTCATCTTCTAGCATTTTGGCTAACTTGGAAAGTCTAATCTTACCTTCATCTATTTTTATTTCCTTACCATCTACCCTGATATTTAAATCACTCATCGATCTATCCCTTCATACTATGACAAAATTCAAGGAGGTCCCCCCTTGAATTTCAACTAACTATTTTACAGTCCCTATATTTTGCAATGGAAATAATCTAACTAGTACACTTCCTACAAGCCTAGATTCAGGAACAAAGCCAACCTCTGTATACCTACTATCTAGACTGTTTCTCCTGTTATCACCCATGCAAAAAAGCTTGCCCTCTGGCACAGTAGTGTCTATATCACCATCTGTATAATTGTCCTTAGAAATATATTCCTCATCTAGGACCTTTCCGTTTACCTTGACAACCCCATCCTTTATAGTGATGTGGTCACCACCTACAGCGATTACCCTCTTTACTAGGTCCTTAGTGCTACTATCATCCTGCAATATGAAGTCCACTATTTTCTTAGCTGTGCTCTTGTCTTGACTAGTTAGGCTATTTAAAGGCATATAGCTATCAAATACAACTATATCACCCCTCTTGACACCAGTATACCTACTGACCCTATTAATAATCAGGTAGTCACTATTTTCAAGGGTTGGGTACATTGATAGGCCATCTACCCTGGTCGGTCTAATAACCTGAACTATGACTACAGCCAAAATTGCTGCCATTAAAAAAACTTTGATAATTTCTTTTACTTCATGCATAAATCCCTTTTTCTCTACTCGACTCAATTTAGTCTCCTTCCTCAACCCTATTAATTTATTTTTTCTGGCCTTTGGGTCAGCCTCTATCTTCTAAGTCCCTTTGGGTACTTATTTTTAAGTGTTCCATTTGATTCCTTGCCCCAACCTAGGGAAACCCCATCTACGCTTACCAGGACCCAACCCCTTGATTGGCCTGTTCCTATAGATTCTCCCCTCAGATAGGCCCTGATTTCATCAGAGTCATTCGCAAAATCAAGTGTATATTTTACATCACTAGGCTTCAAGGCCATGGCCAAAGAATGGGCTGGCTCGAACCTATTTTTTTTAAATTCACCTATAAAAAGTCCTGACCTCAAGACCTTTAGACCCCTAAGGTCATAATCAAGTGGCTGGTAGTAAAGTCTATCTTCCTTGACAGTAAGTCCTGAATCTAAGACATCCCTTAGTCCACCATCTATTAAATAGTCGGTGGCGAAGTCTTCGTACAAGCCAAGGTATTCTTGGTTTTTCCTATTGGATTTTGCCTTTGACTTTTGTTTTTTCTTTGATTTTTTAGCAGATTCTCTACTAGAATCCCTGTGTGAATCTTTATCGAAAGCTAATAAATCACTATCTTGAGCTTCCTGGTCTCCCTGCTTATCTACCTTCTTTGTTATCCTGGCACAAAAGTGGCCTTCTCCCCTATCTCTATGGGGCCAAATCCTATCCATATCAAGTAGGTTAGCATCTGGATAATCTCCCAAGAAATCCTCAACTATAGCTTCATTTTCCTGCCTAGTAAAGGTGCAGGTAGAATAAATAATCATACCACCAGCTCTTAGCATTTGGTAGGCATCTCTTATAAGCTGTCTCTGGATGGCAACACATTCATCAACCTTGTCTTGTGACCAGTCTTCAATGGCAAAATCATCCTTCCTGAACATACCTTGACCAGAACATGGTGCATCTATGAATATCTTATCAAAGAAACCTTTAAAAAACGTTAATAAATTACTGGAATCTGAATTAGTTATAATAGAGTTTACAGCTCCAAATCTCTCTAGATTCTCCCCCAAGGCCCTAATCCTACTTGGATTTATCTCATTAGATACCAAAAGTCCCTTATGATTTAGCCTTGATAGTATATAGGTGGACTTGCCACCTGGGGCTGCACATAGGTCTAGGACCCTATCTCCTTCAGAAATAGGTGTTTGACCCACCACACTCATGGCAGAAGGCTCCTGTATATAATATGCACCTGCATCATGTAGGGGATTCTTACCTGGATTTACATCTCCTGACAGGTAGTAACCCTCTTCTGCCCAGCTAATCTTGTCCCTCTCAAAATCAATATTAAAAAGGCCCAAGTCCTTGAAACTTTCTATTGGTAGCTTCAAGGTATTAACCCTTATTGCAGAAGTCTTTTCGTCCCTATAGGAGTCTAAAAAGGCCTGGTATTCATCCCCTAAAAGGTCCTCCATCTCTCTTAGGAAGGCTTTTGGCAATGATGAAGGCTTATCATTTATATTAAATTGAGCCTGGGCCTCTCCTGAAACCCCTTCCTTTAAAGCCTTATTCGTGCTATTAGAAGTAGTCATAAATATTCGTCGCCTCGCATATTACTACCTTGATTTTTTCCTTGTTAGCCTGCCTATAGCCAGCTATAAAGGTATTTACATCTGGGTCTGATAGGTCAATTTTTTTCTCACTTACAAGGGTCAAGCTACTACCATCCATGATAAACTTAACCTGGTTGACACCATTATCCAAAATGTAGTGCATAATTGTCTTTTCTTCTATACCCTCATACCTTTCAAAAAAGGCCAGTTTGTCCCCAAAGTCCTTAACACTGTACGACTCTTCCTTGTCCTTATTATTTACTATATAGGCACTTTCATTCATGTCTATGCCCATCCTCTTCATTTCTTCTTCTATATTCTTTGGATCAAATCCATATCTCTCCAGAAGCTTTTCCTGCATCTGGCCGAACTTCTCCACTGAAATATTATTCTTCTTTAGAAATTCATTGATACTTTTCGAAAAATCTAGGGGGCTCATACTTCCACTAGATACGTTTGTATACATTGAATACATGTATGCTTCTAATTTATCTATATCCGAATCCTTGACCTTATTTTGAAAAGAGCCAAAGTCTATTATCTTATCGTCTGACATAGGTCTACCTCCTTAGTAAGATTTAAGTATATTATACCATTAGACGGCTTAATTTAACCATAAACGGACCCCTTATTTGGGTAGAAAAAAGCCCTATAAATATAAATTAACTGTCTGAGCCTACTCTCCTAAAACTGCCTCAACTATAGGTGTCGGGTCCTGAACCTGGTCAGAGTACTGGAAGCTATTATACATTTCCTCTAGCCAGTCCTTGTCTAGGTCTTCGTCATGATATACCCTGCATAGTACATCTCCTTTCTTGACCTTGTCCCCCTTTTTAACACCTATCTTTAGACCCACACCATACTTGATTGGGTCAGATTTAGTCGCCCTACCAGCCCCTAGCTTCATGGCTAGGATGCCCAATTGCATTGAATGTATACGGCTGATATAGCCCGCCTCTCTTGACCTTATTTCTGTCACAAATTTTGCCTTTGGGAGCAGGTCTGTATTTTTGATTTGTTCTACATCACCACCCTGGTATTGGACCATTTGGACTAGCTTTTCAAAGGCCTTACCTGATGAAATTGCTTCTTTTATCTGCCTTCTTGCCTCCTCCTTAGTAGACGCAAGCTGGCCCTGGATTAGCATTATTTCTCCTGCTCTTATACATAATTCTGTAAAATCCTCTGGACCCTTGCCTCTCACAGTTTCAACTGCCTCCTGGACCTCTAGGGCATTTCCTATGGTATTACCCAGTGGCTGGTCCATGTCTGTTATCATGGCTATTGTATCTCTTCCAAGTTTCTTGCCTATTGCTATCATAGCCTGGGCCAAGGCTTTCGCATCCTCTATAGTCTTCATAAAGGCCCCTTCACCATACTTTACATCTAAAAGTATGGTATCTGCACCCGAAGCCAGCTTCTTAGACATTATTGAAGAGGCTATAAGCGGTATTGAATTTACGGTTGCCGTAACGTCCCTCAGGGCATAAAGTTTCTTGTCTGCCGGTACTAGGTCACCAGTCTGTCCTATTATAGCCAGACCTATTTCCTCTACCTGTTTTTTGAACTGGTCTTCTGACAAATAGCAGTTAAAGCCCCTTATGGACTCTAGTTTATCCAAGGTCCCACCAGTATGGCCTAGCCCCCTACCAGACATCTTTGCAACCTTTAGGCCACATGCAGCTACCATAGCACCTAGGGCCATGGAAGTCTTATCGCCTACACCACCTGTTGAGTGTTTGTCTGCCTTTATTCCCTCTATTGATGATAGGTCTAAGACATGTCCACTCTTCATCATGGCCTCTGCAAGCTTGGCAGTTTCATGGTCGTCCATACCATTTAAGACTATGGCCATCAAGAGGGCACTAGTCTGATAGTCAGGTATGGTTTCATTTGTTACTCCATCTATCCAAAATTGTATCTCTTCATCACTCAAGGCTAGCTTATTTTTCTTTTTTTCAATAATATCTAAAAATCTCATATCTTACCTCCGCACACTCTAAGCAAGTCCTTCCTTTAAACAATAAACCTATGGTCAATTGTTATAATAAAAATAGGTTCTTACATAGTTAAATCAATCGGTATACAAAATAGGTCCTAAGCAAATTTCACATCTTTTAAAAAGAAATTTGTTTAGAACCTATTATACTACTATCTCTTGAAATTTACCAATTCTATCCAAGAAATTTAATTTTTATTACTTGAAGTACTTAACACCAGATTCAAATAACTTCTGGTCCTTTTCTCCTATAATATTCTTGATTACATAGTCTCCTCTTCTTTCTGAGTGACCCATCTTACCAAGGATTCTACCATCAATTGAAGTTATTCCCTCTACTGCCCAGTATGAACCATTAGGGTTAAAGTCTATATCATATGTAGCATTTCCATCAAAGTCTACATACTGTGTTGCTATCTGTCCATTTTCTATTAGGGTCTTCATAACCTCTTCACTGGCAACAAACTTACCTTCACCATGAGATATAGCTATTGAGTGGATATCTCCGACCTCTGTTGCAGCCAACCAAGGTGACTTGTTTGATGCAACCCTAGTCTGGACTACCTTAGCCTGGTGACGACCTATATTATTATATGTCAATGTAGGCATATCTGCACTTGGAGTCTTAATCTCACCATATGGTACTAGGCCAAGCTTGATAAGAGCCTGAAAACCATTACAAATACCTATCATTAGACCATCCCTATTATTTATTAGGTTCATGACAGCCTCTTCTATCCTTGGATTTCTAAATACTGTAGCTATAAACTTAGCTGAACCGTCTGGTTCATCACCTGCTGAGAAGCCTCCTGGTATCATAATGATCTGGCTCTTGTTAATTTCCTCAACCATCATGTCTATTGAAGCCTCTATATCAGCATAAGTCATATTTCTAAATACGCCTATATGGGCCTCTGCACCTGCCCTTTCAAAGGCTCTTGCAGAGTCATACTCACAGTTAGTTCCTGGGAAGGCTGGTAGGAATACTCTTGGCTTAACTATGCTAAGTGATGACTTGGCTGGTTTAGCATCTAGCTTGTAGCTGATATTTTCTATCTTATCATCCACTAGCTTGCTTGCCTTAGTTGGGAAGATTGACTCTAGAGTCTTTTCAGACTCAGCATATAGCTTGTCTAGGCAAACCTCCTGACCAAATACATCTATTACTGGCTTAGCTATTGTCTCTCCAACAAGCACATAGTTGGCCCCTTCTAGGACCCCAAGGTCTGCCTGGTCGATTTCCACTAAGATAGAACCATAGCTCTGTCTAAATAGGTCATCCCTATTTTCATACCTGCTGGCTAGCTTGTCATCGAGTCTTACACCTATCCTGTTACCAAAGGCCATCTTGGCTATGGCTTCACCTAGACCACCGTAGCCTAGGGCATATGTTGCCTTTAGCTTACCTTCTAGGGCCGCCTGGTGTATAATATCAAAGTTCTTCTTCATCACATCGAAGTCTGGGAAGGCATAGTCCTTCTGAGGTGTTTCTACTAGGACAAGGGCATTACCTGCTGCCTTTAATTCCTGAGAAACTATATTCTTAGCGTCTTCTGTATTAACTGCAAATGATACAAGGGTAGGCGGTACATCTATATCCTTGAAAGTTCCACTCATTGAGTCCTTGCCACCTATGGCCGGTATCTCAAAGCTTGACTGGGCATAGTAGGCGCCTAGCAGGGCTGAAAATGGCTTTGCCCACCTAGTTGGATCCTGGCCTAGCTTTTCAAAGTATTCTTGGAATGTAAGCCTTGTAGTAGAGTAGTCACCACCAAGGGCTACAAGTTTGGCAACAGATTCTACTACTGCATTCATAGCTCCGTGGAAAGTAGACCACTTACCGATCTTTGGGTTATATCCATATGTCATTATAGATGACGTATTCGTTTCACCACCTAGTACTGGTATCTTGGCAACCATACCATTGGCTG
>NZ_CDRRTB010000090.1:0-6283 GCF_977045075.1 Peptostreptococcus sp.
AGGCTTTGAGAGGGTAGCATATAGCTACTCTGATTTATTGACTGAGACAGTTAAGATAAAGGTTTTTAAAAATAAGGTAAGTTAAGAGATTAGAGATTGGGTATTATTACGCAATCTCTTTTTTTAGTAAAATTTATATAGGGTGATGAATTTTATATAGTCAGTCAAGGCCATAGGTCTATTTAAATTTTAAAGTATATCCCAAAAAGTAATATTTTATACTAGCTTTATATGATATAATAAGTAAAGCGAAATAGTGCATATTGAATACAATAATAAGTAAAATATAAAATAGTAGGCCAGGCCTATTAGGAGTGATGATATGGATAGTATTAGACTGAGGGCTATGGGTAAGGTAAACCTATCTATAGACATAAAGGGTATATTAGATGATGGCTACCATGATGTAGAAATGGTAATGCAGTCTGTAAATTTATCAGACAAGCTACTAATTAGGAAGTCTAAGGGGAATTTTTCGATGAAGTGTTCCAACTCAGATGTACCACTTGGAAAGAAAAATATAATATACAAGACTTGGATGCTTATGAAAAAGAGATATAAGATAAATAGTGGAATAGAGGTCTTTCTAGAAAAGAACATTCCTATTGCTGCTGGTATGGCAGGGGGAAGTGCTAATTCTGCGGCTGTATTTGTCGGCGTAAACAAGCTATTTGAGCTAGGTCTAAGTGATGATGACCTGATAGACCTGTCTAAGGAATTGGGGTCAGATATAGCCTTTTGTATAAAAGGGGGAACCTATTTGGCTACGGGCAGGGGGACTGACCTAAAAAAGCTTGATGACCTTGATCTTGACCTAGAGGTCTTAGTATGTAGGCCAAATATTTTTGTATCTACTAAGAAGGTCTACAAGAAATTTGATACTATGTATGAAAGAAAGATAGAAATAGATAGGCCTGACAATGTGAGTTTGATCAAGGCAATTAAGGATAAAAATATGGACCTTCTGGTATCCAGTATGTGTAATGTACTTGAACCAGTGACAAGAGAGTGGTGTTCAGATATAGGAAATATAGAGAAAATAATGCTTGAAGAGGGCGCTGACAAGTCCATGATGAGTGGAAGTGGACCTACAGTCTTTGGCTTTTTTAAGGACAAAAAAAAGGCCAGAAAGTGTGCAAATATCCTGAGAAAGCAGTATTTACAGACCCACTTAACATCTATGTCCAAAAAGGGGGTAGAGATATATGGGAATAAATAAGTTAAACTTGGATGATTACAAGCCTCTAAGAGAGGTTGTTTTTGAAAATATGAGAAAGGCTATTATAGAGGGTGTCCTAAAGCCAGGAGAAAGACTCATGGAGATCCAGTTATCAGAACAGTTGGGTGTGAGCAGGACCCCTATAAGAGAGGCTATAAGAATGTTGGAGCTAGAAGGCCTGGTTGTTATGCTCCCAAGAAAGGGGGCCTATGTAGCCAACATAAGCAAGAAGGACCTTATGGATATTCTAGAGGTAAGAGTTGGTTTAGAGGGTCTGGCAGCCTATTGTGCTACAGACAGGATGACAGAGGACCATATAAGGATGCTAGAAATCATATCAAAGGAACTTGAAGAGGCTGTCTATAAGAATGATGTAGAGACTATGCTGGCCAAGGATGAGGAATTTCACACCCTTATATTTGAAGCAACCGGCAACAAGAGGCTCATGAACATGATGATCAACATATGGGAGACAGTCTATAGGTTCAGGCTCATGTATATGTCTGATTATAGCTCGGCCGTAAACATAGTGGATGAGCACAAGAAGATAATAGAAGCTTTTAAGAAAGGAAGAGCTCATCTTGCAGAAAAGCTAGCCAAGGAGCACATAGAGTTGGCACAGCAGTTTATGATAGAAAAGCTAATGCAAGATGACAGGGTGTAGTTTATGGATAATAGGGCGATAGGAGTGTTTGACTCTGGTCTAGGAGGTCTTACAGTCCTGAAGGAAATAAATAAATACTTGCCAAATGAGGATATTATATACTTTGGTGATACAGCTAGGGTTCCTTATGGGTCTAGGTCTAAGGAGACTATAATAAAGTATACCTTCCAGGCCATAAACTTTTTGGCAGAACAAAATGTAAAAGCTATTGTAATTGCATGTAATACTGCCTCTGCAAGGGCCTTACTAGAAGCAAGGGAAGAATATGATATACCAATTATGGGTGTTATAGAGCCGGGGGCAAGAACTGCCGTATATTCTACTAGAAACAAGGTTGTAGGAGTAATAGGGACAGCTGCAACAGTGAACTCCAAGGCCTACAACAAGGCTATAAAGTCAAAAGATAGTAGTATCAGGGTTATAGGTAAGGCTTGTCCTATATTTGTACCCCTAGTTGAAGAGGGCTGGTCAAATAAGGAAATATCGGCTACAGCAGCCCATATGTACCTAGATTCTTTGGTGGAAAAGGGTATAGACTCTCTAGTGTTAGGATGTACCCATTATCCAATCCTAAAGAGGACTATAGGAGAGGTTGTAGGCAAGGATGTGAAGTTGATAAATCCAGCCAAGGAAACAGCCCTAGACTTAAAGGATGTCCTAGAGAAGAGGGATATGATGAATGATTCAGACCAGAAGGGTACTTGTAAGTACTTCGTATCCGACATAAATGAACAATTCTCAAAGGTAGCATCCGAATTTTTAAAGAAGAAGATAAAGAATGAGAACTTAGAGAAGGTAGAAATACACAGGTACTAGCGGATGGAATGAGGTGAAAATATGAAGGTAAAACTCAAGATAAAGACATCCCAATATTTAGACGGAAGTGATTTTCAGACTATAGAATCCTATTACAAGGGTGAGCAAATAGAAAAGAATGGTAATATTTACATAACCTTTTCGGAGTTTGATACATCCAAGGAGAGGTCTAGCACCATAAAGATATCTGATGAGGAGGTTTTACTACTCAAGTCAGGAGACATCACTAGTAGGATGAAGTTCAGGGAGGATAGGGACTTTAGGTCGAAGTACAGGACCCCATACGGTGTATTTGATATGGACCTACATACCTACAAGATATCAAAAAGGATATCAGACAAGGAGCTTAAGTTAAATTTGGACTATAAGATATCTATAAAGGGTCTTATGGATGCTAACAATAGATTGGAAATGAAGGTAGTTCCGGAGGTGTAGTATGGTATATGATAGGATGAAACAAACTGTACTAGACCACCAGCTGATAGAAGATGGTGATGGCATAGTGGTAGGCCTGTCCGGTGGACCGGACTCGGTCTGTCTATTGCATACCCTATACAGGTTGTCCAAGGAAAAAAAATTAAAAATCTATGCAGTCCACCTAAATCATATGATCAGGGGGCTAGATGCTTTTTTAGACTCTCTTTATGTGATGAAGCTATGTCAGAGTCTGTATATTCCTTGCTTTATAAGGACCATTGATGTACCCAAGTACTGTCAGGAAAATAAGCTTGGTCTAGAGGATGGGGCAAGACGATTGAGATACCAAGTATTTTCTGAGGTGAGAGACAGGCTTGGTACCAATAAGATAGCCATTGGTCACAACAAGAATGACCAGGCGGAAACTATACTTATGAGAATAATGAGGGGAACAGGCCTTCAAGGTTTGAGGGGTATAGAATACAAGAGAAAAGATGGGGTTATAAGGCCCATACTTGATATTGATAGGGAGTCTATAGAAACCTATTGTATGGAACACAAGCTCTTACCTAGAATAGACTCTAGCAACCTAGAACCAATATACTCAAGGAACAAGATAAGGCTAAAGATCCTGCCTTATATGAAATCCGAATTCAACGACAATATTGTAGATAGTATAGTCAGGATGGGTGACAGCCTAAGAGTTGATAGTGACTATATAAATTTTCAGGTAGATAAGATTGCTGAATATGCAGTCAAGACCTACAAGGATGGGTCCTATATTTTTGTCGATTACATAAAGGATGCCCACCCGGCAATTAAGACCAGGATAGTAATTAGGGCTATTAGGAATCTACTTGGAAATGTGACCTCCATAGAAAAAAAGCATATAGACGAAGTTCTAGACCTGATGCCAGGAGAGAAGCGTTACAAGAAGATAGACCTACCAAGAGGCCTGCATGCCTATAGGTTTGCTGACTATATACTTATGAGTCAGAAGGAGATAAAAGTAGAGGATGTCGAATACGACTACAAGATAAACCCTGGCACAGACCAGTATATAGAAGAAATTGACAAGACTCTGAAGACTAGGTTGATAAGCCAGAATGATTTTGATAGGAGCAACTTTAAGAGTGGTAAACAATACCTTGACTTTGACAAAATAAAGGGTCATATAAGATTGAGAAATCGTCGTCAAGGTGATAAAATAAAATTATTAGGTGGAACTAAAAAGGTTAAAGACCTATTCATAGGCCTGAAGGTACCTAGAGAGGAAAGGTCTTTCGTGCCTTTTGTAGTAAATAATGATACAGTTGTGTCCATTTATGGGTATAGGATAAATGTAGACTACAAGGTAGATGATGATACAAAGAGGATATTAGAGATATCAATCGACTAAGAAGTTGGTTGTAGAGGAGGTAAGATTTGAAGAGAGCATTAAGAGGGGCAGGCCTGTACCTAGTACTCTTGCTGGTTATATTCTTTGGTGTTAGATACAGTGCAAACCAGACAGTAGATGTCAAGACTATGGAATTTTCCAAGGTATATAAGGAGCTAAAAGCAGGTAATGTAAAAAGCCTACATATAATTGATGATACTGGTATAGAAGGAACCCTGAAAAATTCAAAGGTAAAGTTCAAGTCCTATATACCAAGTGAGGTTAGGGGTGAAAACCTATCTAAGGACCTATTAAATGGCGTTCAGAAGAATAACCTGGTTCTTGAAGGGGAGTCCAAGCCGAAGACTCCTTGGATTGTAGAGATGATACCAACAATACTATTGTTGATATTTATGGCAGTAGCCTTTTTCGTACTAATGAACCAGAGTCAAGGTGGCGGTGGGGGAAGAATGATGAACTTCTCCAAGTCTAAGGCTAAGCTTCACAAGGGTGATGAAAAGGTAAATGTAGTATTTGACGATGTAGCAGGACTAAATGAAGAAAAGGATGAATTGCAGGAAGTTGTAGACTTTTTGAAGAATCCAAAGAAATATATGGACCTAGGAGCCAGAATACCTAAGGGAATCCTAATGGTAGGACCTCCAGGAACAGGTAAGACCTACCTGTCAAAGGCAGTTGCTGGCGAAGCTGGAGTGCCGTTTTTCAGTATCAGTGGTTCAGACTTCGTTGAGATGTTTGTAGGAGTAGGTGCATCAAGAGTAAGAGACCTATTTGAACAGGCCAAGAAGGAGTCCCCAGCCATTGTGTTTATTGACGAAATAGATGCAGTTGGTAGAAAGAGAGGGGCAGGTCTAGGTGGAGGCCATGACGAAAGAGAACAGACTCTAAACCAGCTACTAGTGGAGATGGATGGCTTTGGTATAAACCAGGGTATAATTATTATGGCAGCTACAAATAGGCCAGACATACTGGACCCTGCATTACTTAGACCAGGTAGGTTTGATAGACAGGTAGTAGTTGGTAGACCAGATGTTAAGGGTAGAGAGGCTATCTTTAAGGTTCACTCTAGAAAGAAGCCTTTAGCAGATGATGTAGACCTAGCTGTTTTAGCTAAATTTACAGCAGGCTTCACACCAGCTGATATAGAAAATGTAATGAATGAAGCAGCTATTTTAACTGCTAGAAAAAGAGAAAATAAGATTTCCATGGAGACCATAGAAGAGGCCATCACTAAGACAGTTGTAGGTGTTGCCAAGAAGTCAAGGATAATTACTGAAAAGGAAAGAAACCTAACAGCCTACCACGAGGCAGGCCATGCTGTTTGTGCTCATGTTCTAAACTTGATGGACCCAGTCCACCAGGTTACTATCATACCTAGGGGTATGGCAGGTGGCTTTACTATGCAGCTACCTACTGAGGACAAGTACTATGCCACAAAGGGAGAAATGCTACAGGAATTGATAGTACTATTGGGTGGTAGGGTCTCAGAGGAGATCAACCTAGATGATATATCAACGGGAGCATCAAATGACCTGGAGAGGGTAACTAGCCTGGCTAGGAGCATGGTAACTAAGTACGGTATGAGTAGCAAATTAGGTCCTTTGACATTTGATTCAAGTGATGAGGTCTTCTTAGGAAATAGCATAGGTCACTCAAGACAGTATTCTGAAGAGGTTGCATCTGAAATAGATGTGGAAGTAAGAAAGATTGTTGTGGATGCCTATGAAAAGACTAGGGAGATACTGAAGTCAAACCAGGATAGGCTAGA
>NZ_CDRRTB010000091.1:0-6135 GCF_977045075.1 Peptostreptococcus sp.
TACATAAAGACTTACAGGGCCCCTCATTTCGAGGAAACTCAGCCGGTAGGTGTTTGTGAAGCCCTATATGAAGAGTTCTACCTATCAGCAGACCAGGAGTCTGAAGAAGGTCAGGAGTCATAAGAGTTAATTTTTTGAGGTTGGTAAATACCAACCTCTTTTTATCTTAAAAGTTTTCAATAATTTTAATAATTTTTGAATCTTTTTATCTATTGTGTTTAAAATTCTACTAATTTGATGTATAATGAAAAAAGTGAGATATAATTATAGGGGGGTTATTATGACTAATAATACAGCTTTATCGAATCTTAAAATCCTAGATTTCACTACCCTATTACCAGGTCCATATGCAACCTTAATGCTTGCAGATATGGGGGCTGAGGTATTGAAGGTAAGTTCAAAATCAAAGGTTGACCTAGTTTATGAGATGGGGGCTTTTGATGAAGAGATAGGATTGAGTGCTAACCAATTATGGCTTAACAGGAACAAGAAAACCATTTCCTTAAACCTAAAATCACCTAAGGCCATAGAAATCATCAAGGAATTGATTAAGGAATACGACATAGTTATTGAGCAATTCAGGCCGGGTGTAATGAAGAAGCTAGGCCTATCATATGAAGATCTTTCAAAGATTAATCCAAAATTAATCTACTGCTCTGTTTCATCTTATGGTAATTCAGGACCAGCCATGAACAAGGCGGGTCACGATTGTAACTTTATGGCCCTAAGTGGTCTACTATCTGTAGCAGGTAGAAAGTCTACGGGACCATCTCTAATGAGTACACAGTTAGGAGATATAGCAGGTGGTGCCCTACATTCAGTTATAGGTATCCTGGCTGCAGTGAATTATAGGAACCTAAGTGGCAAGGGCCAGTACATAGATATTTCTATGATGGACACAATTATACCTATGAACACCTTTGAGGGTACATCATTCTTAATGGATGGCAAGAAGAGGGAAAGAGAAGGATTTGAACTAAACGGCAAGGGTATATACGACATATATGAAACTTCTGACAAGGAGTACATAACAGTTGGTTCACTAGAGCCTAAGTTCCTAAGAAAGCTATCTGAGGCAGTTGACCTACCTGAGCTACTAGAAAAGGGACCAACTCCAGATGATGGTGGACTTCTAAAGGCTAGACTAGTTGAAATAATCAAGTCTAAGCCACTAGCCCATTGGAATCAGGTATTTGGTGAATTGGATGCTTGTATAGAGCCAATTCTAGATTTTGACCAGGCCTTCAATCATGAACCACAAATAAAGGCAAGAGAAATGATAGTCGAGGTGGACGCAGGTAAAAAGAAGGTTCGCCAGTTTGCTATGCCTATCAAATTTTCAGAAGCAGATGTATTATACAGGCATGCGGGTAGGGAAATAGGTCATGATACCCAGGATGTACTAAAAAAGCTAGGCTATAATGACTCAGAGATTGCCGCCATGGATTCTGAGGAAGTATTTAAATAGGGACTTGCCAGCAAGGCTAGTTCAATTTATCTTCTACATAAATTTTTGAATAAATTGTATATAATACCGGCTATATGACTAGATTATCATGATCATATAGCCGGTTTTTTTAATATATTTAAACTTTAGTCCCAATATAATGGATATTTAAAGGATAATGGTTTATAATTTATATATCAAATATCTTGAGTAAAAATTTAAATATATAGAAAGGTAAGGAGAATAATATGAAAATTGGAGATAAGGCACCAGATTTTAAATTAATGGACAAGGATAATAATGAAGTAACCTTAAGTCAATTTAGGGGCAAGAAGGTAATTTTGTATTTTTATCCAAAGGACAATACACCAGGCTGCACTAAGCAGGCTTGCAACTTTAGGGACAACTACCCACAGATAGTAGCCAAGGGGGCAGAGGTAATAGGTATCAGCAAGGATAGCGCTAAGACTCATACAAACTTTGCAACTAAGCACGAGCTACCATTTATACTTTTATCTGATCCAGATGCAAAGGTAATAGAGGCCTATGGGGCTTGGAAGGAAAAGAAAATGTATGGAAAGACCTTCCTAGGTATAGAAAGAACAACTTTCTTGATAGACGAAGAGGGCATAATAGTAGATATAGTAAATGGCAAGAGGATGAAGGCTGCTACAAATGCAGATGATATAATGGCCGGAGACTTTTTGGGATAGGTAGAAAAGGCGGTATGTATCCTAAAGAACTCCTAGCTTGGACATAGGTATAAGTATATAATGCGAAGTTTTTATAATATAAAGGATATTATGGCAGCTAGAGTCTTAAGTATATATACTATTAATGATTATAAATAGGTAGGTAAAAAAATGAAGCTAATAGATGAAAATTTATATATGGAAGGGGTCAAGAAAAGACTGGCCCAAAACCTGATTTCAAATGAAGAAGCCAGCTTAATGGTGAAAGACCTTACTGAGATTTTGAACTACCACAGTGACAGGTACTATAATTCAGACAGCCCAGAGATAAGTGATATGGACTATGATAGGCTTATGAAGAGTCTGATCCTCCTAGAGGAGGCCTTTCCTCAATACAAGAAGGAGGACTCTCCGACAGTTAGGGTAGGGGGAAGAGCCCTAGATAAGTTTGACCAGTACCAGCACGAGAGACCTATGCTGAGTCTTTCCAATGTATTCAATAATGAAGAAATAAGAGACTTTGATAGGAGGGTTCGCGGAAGTCTAGAACCTGGTCATGGCCAGGTAAACTATGTGGTTGAAACTAAGATAGATGGTTTATCGGTTGGCCTAACCTATGAGGATGGCTACCTAAGGGTAGGTGCTACTAGGGGTGATGGCCACATAGGAGAGAATGTAACAGAAAATATCAAAACAATAGCAAGCATACCCATTAAGATAGATGAAAAGAGAAAGCTAGTAGTCAGGGGTGAGGTATATATTTCAAAAAGTGATTTTGAGGCTGTAAATACCTACCAGGAAGACCATGACCTCCAAATATATGCCAATCCAAGGAACCTAGCAGCAGGCTCTCTAAGACAGCTTGACCCTAAGCTAGCAGCTAAGAGGCCTCTAGATATATTTATCTTTAACCTAGAAAATATAGATGACTTAGGTATAGAAACGCACAGCCAGTCCTTTGACTATATGAAGTCCCTGGGCCTAAAGGTAAATGAAAAATACAAGCTGTGCAAGGATATTGAAGAGGTAATAGAATATATAGGGTACTGGACAGAAAATAGGTCCAGCCTACCATATGAGATAGATGGTATGGTTATAAAGGTTGACTCCATAGCCCAAAGGGAGGCCCTTGGCTTTACTGCTAAGAGTCCAAGGTGGGCGACTGCCTTCAAGTTCCCAGCAGAGAGGAAGAAGACCAGGCTTCTAAATATAGAAGTAGAGGTGGGCAGGACCGGTACAATTACCCCAACTGCTATCCTAGAGCCAGTAAGGCTCGCTGGTACCATGGTCGGTAGGGCAACCCTTCATAACGAAGACTACATAAAGGAAAGAGATATTAGGATTGGAGATACAGTCCTAGTCCAAAAGGCAGGAGATATTATTCCCCAGGTAGTTGAGGTAGTCAAGGAGGATAGGACGGGCAATGAAGTTGTATTTGATATGCCTCATATATGCCCGGCCTGTGGTCAGGAAACCTTTAGGCTAGATGGTGAGGCAGCTGTCAAGTGCATCAACATCTCCTGTCCTGCCCAGATAAGAAGGGGGATTATCCACTTTGTATCCAGGGATGCCATGGACATAGAGGGTATGGGTGAGTCTATTATTACAAGCCTTCTAGACAAGGGGATAATAAAGGATATAGCTGACCTATACTATATGGACCCAGATATATTGGTAAGTCTAGATCGTATGGGACAAAAATCTGTGGCCAACCTAATGGCATCTATAGAAAAATCAAAGTCAAATGACCTTTGGAGACTGATAAACGGTCTGGGGATTAGGTTCGTAGGAGTCAAGGGGGCCAAGCTCTTAGCTGATGCCTGTGGTTCCATGGACAAGATTATGGAGGCTAGTGAAGAGGACCTAATAGGAATAGAAGAATTTGGTCAAATAATGTCAGATAGTGTAGTTAAGTTCTTCCAGGAGGATAAGAATAAGCTGACTATTGAAAAGCTGAGACAGGCAGGCCTTAATATGGAAGTGATAGAAAAGGAAGACCAGGGTATAGCCAAGGTATTTGATGGCATGAAGATAGTACTTACAGGTACCCTTCCTTCTATGAAGAGGAACCATGCTAAGGTCCTAATAGAAGAGAGGGCAGGTAAGGCTACCTCAAGTGTCAGCAAGTCTACTAGCTTTGTATTGGCTGGCGAAGAGGCAGGATCTAAGCTAGACAAGGCCATAGCGCTTGGTGTTAAGGTTATAGATGAGGCCAAGTTTATGGACCTATTAAACTGCCAGACTAAGGAAGAGGTCGCAGCCATATTAGAACAAGTATAGGCCTTGATATTTTTTAAGATTTATTTGAGCTCAGGGGTATATCCTTATATATAGAATAAATTGCTCGATTATATAATCAGGCTGAATATAGATGAAAAGAGGGGATTTAGTGACAAATTCAAGCATTAAAGGGAACAAAGATGTCAAGTCTAGTCAAGGACTAGAAAATATAATTGCTGGTGAGGTCGGTGTTTTGGGCCAGGAAGCAAGTGGACCAAGACCGGATGGAAGGCAGTACGACCAGCTGAGGCCAGTCAAGATAACAAGAAACTATACTATGCATTCTGCGGGTTCTGTCCTAATAGAGGTAGGAAATACCAAGGTGATCTGTACTGCATCTGTGGAAGAGGGTGTCCCAGGTTTTATGAAGGGGACAGGCCGCGGATGGATAAGCGCAGAGTATTCCATGCTACCTTCAGCTACAGAAACTAGGAAAAGGAGAGATTCTAGCAAGGGTAGGATCGATGGTAGGAGCCAGGAAATACAGAGACTGATAGGCAGGTCTATCAGGTCTGTAGTTAATCTGGATGACTTGGGTGAAAGAACTATATGGATAGACTGTGATGTCATCCAGGCAGATGGTGGTACCAGGACTGCATCAATTACAGGAGCCTTTGTTGCCTTAGCAGATGCCCTTTACAAGCTTTACCAGGAGGGACTGATAAAGACTATGCCTGTGACTAGCATGCTGGCAGCAGTTAGCGTAGGTGTGGTAGATTCTCAGGTATGCTTAGATATTTGTTACCAGGAAGACTCAAATGCTGAGGTTGATACAAATATCATCATGAATAATAAGGGAGAATTTGTAGAGCTCCAGTGTACTGGTGAGGAGAGACCCTTTACTAGGGCCGAAATGGACAAGATACTTGAATATGCGGAAAAGGGAAATAGGGAGCTTATGAGAATTCAAAGGAGGATTCTTGGTGAGGTTGCCGATGCGATTATAGGGCCTGAATACGAAAGAGAGGCCATTATAGCAACTGGTAATATGCACAAGCTAGAAGAAATTCAAAATATGTTGGCAGATATGGATTTTGAGATAAAGTCCCTAAAGGATGTTGACCTTGATGGTATAGAGATAATAGAAAACGGTAGGACCTTTGAACACAATGCCCTAATAAAGGCTAGAACTATATCCAAGATGACTGGCAAGATAGCCATAGGTGATGATTCTGGTATTGAAGTAGATGCCCTTGGAAAGAGGCCTGGTATATATTCAGCCAGGTATGCAGGCGAAAATGCTAGTGACGAAGAAAATAGGATAAAGATGTTTGAGGAACTTAAGGATGTACCTATGGAAAAGAGGACAGCTAGGTTCGTATGTGTAATAGCGACCGTATTTCCTGATGGCAAGGAAATGCTAGCCAGGGGTAAGGTAGAGGGTAAAATTGCCCTAGAAGAAAAGGGCCAAAATGGCTTTGGCTATGACTGCATGTTTATACCAGAAGGCTATGAAGAAACCTTTGGGCAGTTACCACCTGAAGTAAAGAATTCCTTTAGTCATAGGTCTAGAGCCCTTGCTCAAATGAAGCTTAGTCTAAAGGAAATAATAGAATCTAGAACTATATAGGCTTTGAAGAGCCGCTTGTTAGAGAAGGGAGTTTAAAAATGAAGATATTAATCTTGTCTGATACTCATGGAGACAGACGAAGTATGGACAAATTGGTACCCTTTATAAGTCAAGAAATTGATTTGATGATACATGCCGGGGATAAT
>NZ_CDRRTB010000092.1:0-6049 GCF_977045075.1 Peptostreptococcus sp.
TATGCCTAGGAATGTCAATATCACTTACAGGCTGTGGGGACAATAAATCTTCTACTGACACAAAGGGGACTAAAACAAGCACTAGCCAGGTCAAGAGCCTAGTTAATAAGGATGGAGATAATATAGAAACTAGGTACAAGACACCTGAGGGCTATACAAGGGTTAAGGTTGCAAATGACTCATTTGGAGAATTTTTAAGACAGGAAAAGTTAAAAAAATATGGGGAAAAGTCTTATTACTATAATGGTAAGGCTAAACCATCAGAGGGTGTATATGATTCAGTATTTGATATAGACTTAGGCGGAAAAAATCTCCTTCACTGTGCAGATGCTTGCTTTAAGTTTAGGGGAGACTACCTATATAAATCAGGCCAGTATGACAAAATTAAGTTTAACTTTGTATCATCAGGTGTGGCAGATTTTTCTAAGTATACCAAGGGATACAGGGTAGATCCTGAATCAGGTCAGTACTTTTTGATGGCAGAACCAGATAGTTCAGAGGCTGTATATAAGAAGTTTATGAATCTTGTCTATGGCTACTGTGGCACCCTATCCTTGGTAAAAGATACTCATGATGTAGATATTGACGATATGCAGATAGGAGATGTCTTTGTAAGAGGTGGAACTCCAGGGACTAAGAGGGTAGGTCATGCTATTATGGTTATAGACATGGCTGAAAACCATAAGGGTCAGAAGGTATTTATGCTAGCCCAGTCCTATATGCCAGCTCAGCAGACACAGGTCCTAGTAAATAAGGCTGATAAGGAATTGAGTCCTTGGTATAGCCTAGACCAGGTCAAGAAGGCTGGTAAGATGGTAACACCTCAGTGGACCTTTGAACTAAATGAATTAAAACGATTCAACTAAATACTTGAAATGCCTTGAAAATGCTTAAAAAGTATGGTATTATATATGTATTGAATATGTGTTTTAAATGTGAGGCATTTTTTTGGCTCACATTTTTTCATGCTGGTATCATTGCCTGACAAATCACTACTAATAGTGGTATATTGACAGGCCTGATATAGACAATTTAATATTTTGACAATTGAATAGGAGGTGTGCTATGAAGAAAAACATTGCGCAGAGGGTTGAAGAAAAGATTCGGCCAAGCGTTGAAGGCTTTGGATATGAGCTTGTTGATGTTGAATACGTCAAGGAAGCGGGTGTATACTACCTAAGGGTAATTATAGACCACCAAAATGGAATAGGCCTAGACGAATGTGAAAAGGTAAGTAGGGAAATAAACCCTATACTTGATGAAGAAGACTACATAGAAGATAATTATTTCTTAGAGGTATGTTCACCAGGTATAGATAGGGTCCTTAAGAAGGACAAGGAGTTTAGTAAGTATGCAGGCAAGACTGTAGAAGTTAAGCTTTACAAGAATGACGAAGACCTAAAAACTAAGCAGTTTGAAGCTGAATTAATAGGTCTTGATCAAGATGGTATGGTAGTAATATCAATAGGTGATACAGAAAAGAAATTTGATAGAAAAGAAATTGCCCAGATAAGACTGGCAGTTGTATTTTAAATAGGTAAATAAATCGGAGGTAAGAATGAACAAAGATTTTATGGAGGCCCTTAATGAGCTTGTAAGAGATAGGGGAATAGACAAGGATGTATTGCTAGAAACTATAGAACAGGCATTGACATCTGCCTACAAGAAGAACTTCGGTTCTGCCCAGAACGTCAGAATAGATATGAATAGGGAAACAGGTGATATAAAGGTATATTCTCAGAGAGTGGTTGTAGACGAGTCAGACCTATACGATAACTTCCTAGAAATTGAGCTATCTGAGGCTAGGGAAATCAACCAGTCATATGAGCTTGGTGACATAATTGAGCATGAAGTAACTCCAAGAGACTTTGGTAGAATAGCGGCCCAGACAGCTAAGCAGATAGTAGTTCAGAAGATAAGAGAGGCTGAACGTGAAATGACATATAATGAATTCCTAGAAAAGCAGGATGAACTAGTAACTGGAGAAATATCTAGGACTTCATCAAGAGATGGCAAGCAGATAGTCTTTGTCCAAATAGGTAAGGGTGAGGGCATTCTACTACAGAGCGAACAAATTAGGGGTGAAGACTATAGGATAGGTAGCAATATGAAATTCTATGTCCTTGAGGTAAACAAGACTAACAAGAATCCTCAGATATTACTATCAAGGTCTAATGCTGGCCTAGTAAAGAGACTTTTTGAAATGGAAGTCCCTGAAATTCAGGAAGGTATCGTCCATATCAAGTCTATCTCTAGAGAGGCTGGATCTAGAACAAAGATGGCTGTAAAGTCTATAGACGACAAGATCGATCCAATTGGTGCTTGTGTAGGTACGCAGGGTGCCAGGGTAAGAAACATTGTTGACGAGCTTGGAGATGAAAAGATAGATATAGTTAAGTATAGTGATGACCCATCTACATTTATAGAAGCTGCCCTTAGTCCGTCAAAGGTTACAAAGGTATTTGTGGACGAATCAAATAAGTCTGCCATAGTAATAGTGCCAGACTACCAGCTATCACTTGCCATTGGTAAGGAGGGTCAGAATGCAAGACTAGCAGCTAGATTAACTAACTGGAAGATTGATATCAAGCCAGAATCAGAATTTGGTCCAGAAGAAGAGGCTGCCCTACTAGAGGAAATAGAAAACAACCAGATAGCGGCTGAAGAGGAAGCTAAGAGATTGGCAAAAGAGGCTGAACTAAAGGCTGAGGAAGTAAATGATGACCAGGTAGAGTCTAAAGAAGCCAATGATACTTCAGAACTAGAGGTTCAAGAAGCTAAGGAAGAAATAGAAGAGTAAGACTGGTAATAGGCCTATAGGGTCAAAAGTCACTATAGGTAAGATATATGTTGGAGGTGTCCAATGCAAAAGCAGAAAAAAGTACCCCAGAGAAAGTGTATAGTTTGTCAAACTAGGGATGCAAAAAAGGGGTTAATTAGGGTCGTAAAAAATAAGGAAAATGAAATATTTATAGATCCTACAGGCAGGGCCAATGGTAGGGGTGCCTATGTATGTGCCAACCAGGAATGTCTAACAAAGGCCATCAAGTCTAAGCAACTGAATAGGGCATTTAGGATGGATGTAGATGACCAAGTATATGAACACCTACTAGGCCAACTAGAAAAGCTAGAGGATTAGTAGCATGCAGGAAAAAAAAATATACTCATGGTTGGGTCTAGCTATGAGGTCGGGAAACCTGGTATCAGGTGATGATACAACCCTAAGAGACCTTAAAAAAATGAGACTAAGCCTAATTATAATAGCTGATGATGCATCAGCCAACACTAAAAAATTATTCACAGACAAGTCCAGCTATAGAAATATAGCCTGCAGACAATTCGGAACCAAGGAAGAATTGGGCAGGTCTATAGGAAAAAGTCCCAGGGCTGTACTTGGAATAAAGGACAAGAAAATGTCAGACCAGATATTAATCTTGTTAGATGGGACTCAGATATAGGAGGTGGTTTTTATGTCTAAGACTAGCATAAAAAATATTGCCGAAGATTATAAGATGAGCGAAAAAGAAATCGCAAAAAAAATTAATGACTTTGGTGTAGAAACAACAGAAGATAAGAAACATTTAGAGGGTGAAAACCTACAGCTATTTATAGAAATGCTGAATGAAGAAATAAAGGAAGCCAAGGGTAATGTAGTTGAAGTTGAGGGCAAGATAACTGTCCAAGAAATTGCAACTCAGATGGATAGACCAGCTTCAGAAGTAATTATGAAATTGATGAAGATGGGTACTATGGCTACTATAAACCAGGAAATAAGCTTTGATATAGCTGCCCTAGTATGTAGTGAATTTGGCTTTACCCTAATGAGGTCTGATAACTCAGAAATAGAAGAGCTAGAAATAGAGGCCTTAATGGAAATGGAAGAGGATGATGAAAAGGACCTAGTGCCTAGACCACCAGTGGTAACAGTAATGGGTCACGTTGACCACGGTAAGACATCCCTTCTAGATGCAATTAGAGATACAGATGTAATATCTGGAGAAGCTGGTGGTATTACCCAGCACATAGGTGCATCTGAGGTCAAGATAAATGGTCAGAAGATAGTATTCCTGGATACACCAGGTCATGAGGCCTTCACATCAATGAGGGCAAGAGGTGCCCAGGTTACAGATATAGCTATCCTTGTAGTTGCTGCAGATGACGGTATCATGCCACAGACAATAGAGGCAATAAACCATGCCAAGGCAGCGAATGTTCCTCTAATTGTAGCAATTAATAAAATAGACAAGCCAGGTGCTAACCCAGAAAGGGTAAAACAGGAATTGTCTGAACAGGGACTTTTGGTTGAAGACTGGGGTGGAGATGTAATCTCTGTAGAAGTGTCAGCCAAGAAGAGGATAAATATAGAAAGTCTGCTAGAAATGGTACTTCTTGTAGCTGAGGTAGAGGAGCTAAAGGCAAATCCTAACAAGAGGGCTGTTGGTACTGTAATAGAGGCAGAACTCGACAAGGCAAGGGGTCCAGTTGCAACTGTATTAGTACAGGGTGGTACTCTAAGCGTTGGAGATCCAATAGTTGCGGGTGTAGCATCTGGTAAGGTTAGAGCTATGATTAACTACAAGGGCAAGAGGATCAAGCAGGCAGGTCCTTCTACAGCAGTAGAAATACTTGGTCTATCTGAAGTTCCAGCTGGTGGTGACCAGTTCGCCGAAACACCAAATGACAAGACAGCTAGACTTATAGCTGAAAAGAGGCAGGCAATGCAGAGAGAGGAAATGTTGAAGGCTTCTTCAAAGATATCTCTTGATGACCTATTTGCCCAGATGTCGGAAGGAAAGGTTAAGGACCTTAATATAGTAATAAAGGCTGATGTTCAGGGCTCTGTACAGGCTGTAAAGCAGTCTTTAGAAAAACTATCTAACGAAGAAGTTGCCATAAAGGTAATCCACGGCGGAGTTGGTGCTATAACAGAATCAGACGTATTACTAGCATCTGCATCTAATGCCATAATCATAGGCTTTAATGTTAGGCCAGTATCAGGATCAGAGCAGGTAGCTGAAAAGGAATCTGTTGATATAAGAACTTACACAATCATATACAAGGCAATTGAGGATATGAAGGCTGCCATGAGTGGTATGCTGGATCCTGACTATGTAGATGAAGATACAGGTAAGGTAGAAATTAGAGAAATATATAAGATATCTGGTGTAGGAACAGTTGCCGGCTGTTATGTAACGTCAGGTAAGATAATGAGAGCCTCTAAGGTTAGGATTGTTAGGGATGGTATAATCATCCATGAAGGCGAGCTAGCTGCTTTAAAGAGGTTCAAGGATGATGTAAAGGAAGTAGCCCAGGGATTCGAATGTGGTCTAAGCTTTGTTAACTATAACGATATCAAACCGGGTGATGTAGTAGAGGCGTATATCACTAAAGAGGTCGAAAGAACTCTAGACTAATAGTGCCTCAGAAAAGAGAGGTATAATATGGCTTCAAACAGGATAAAAAGAATTAGTGAAGAAGTAAGAAAGGTAGTCAGCACCATGCTGATTAATGGAATCAAAGATCCAAGAATCACTTCAATGATCAGTGTAACTGATGTAGAGGTTACAAATGACCTAAGATATGCCTTTGTATATATAAGCATACTAGGTGGGGACAAGGAAGCCTCTTTAGAGGGTCTAAACTCAGCTAGGGGCTATATAAGAAGAGAGGTAGGTAGACAGGTCAAGCTTAGATATGCACCTGAAATTATCTTCAAAATAGATGATTCTATTGAAAGAGGTATGTACATGGATGAGTTGATCAAGAGTGTCAACAAGGATGGAGACCATTAATTAAATGTAAAGTAAAAGGAACTCTTTAGGTATTTTCCTAAGGGGTTTCTTTTTGTATTGGGGAACATCTAAACCTAGAAATATTAAAAAAAGCACAAGGATAAATCCCTGCATAAAATAGGGACATTAAAATCACAATAAGCTTATATATCAAATTATATTGTCATATATATGATAATTGCTGTATAATAAAGAGTGGATTATGCTGAGGAGGTAGAAGGATGGCTGAAATTAAAAATAGGAGCCTGTCAGAGGAG
>NZ_CDRRTB010000093.1:0-5975 GCF_977045075.1 Peptostreptococcus sp.
TATCAACCTCATTATTAGAAACAACATGAAGTAAATTTGAAATAACATTATTAAATAGATGATCTCCTAATCCAATCCATAATGATCCTGTCATTCTATACAATAAAGACCACTTTATACTCATCATACCGGCTAAAACCACATAACCAATCCCCATTACTAAAAGGTTTGATATTGATGACTTTCCTTCTAAATAATCTCTAAAAGGCATAACTAAATGCCAAATTCCAAATAGAAATGCTATTAAAAATAATGACGTATTGTAAGAAATATCTTCTAATATTTTTGTAAATAGACCACGGAAGATTCCCTCTTCCATCCAAACATTGATAATATTAAAAATAATACATAGAAAAATAAAAATTATACCTGTTTGATGATTCATCTCATTATTTAAAGAAAATCCAGTTGCATAAAGCGATAATTTAAAACTATGGTTTATATTGTATAAGATAAGACCTTCTATTGCATATGCAAAAACACAACATATAAACCCAAACAACAGACCTTTTCCAATACCAGAAAATACATCTTTAGTATTAAAGCCGATATCTCTCCATTTTAATTTGGCATAATAAAGTATTGTCCATAATAAAATTATTCCAAATACCTTATGTAAAAAATTTTCAGATAAAATTGATTCGTCTGTTCTAATTACGAAGTATTCTATTACCCTCGCAATTAAGCAGATAGTAAAAATTATAAAACAGTTTAATATAGGTTTCTTTTTTAACGAATACATTACACTCTCCTATTTTTCATAAGAGTCTCTACTCTTTTCTTATAATAATTAAATCTATTATAACACATAAAATTATATAATGGGTTATTTATATTGAAGTATAAACATGATATAATAAAAGTAAATAGAGATATTTAATATACATTTAAACAATTAGGAAATTTTAAAAAGGGAGTTCAATTATCTCTATAGATAGTTGATAATTTAAAGTCTACAATAATGTAGGGAAAGAAATTAAAGGTGACGTATTATGTCAAAAAAAGATTCAAAAAATCAACAAAAATTTATGTCATTTATGTTTAGGGGAAAAGAGATATTTAAACCATTAAATACAGGCTATATAGATGATAAAGTAAGCTGTATTAGGGAATATGTCGCAAATATATACTTTTATACAAAAGATGGTTATACAATTATGATTGATGCTGGATATAACTACGATAGACTGGTAGAAAAAATGAGATGGCTTGATATCAATCCAAAATGTATAAATGAAATACTTATTACACACCAAGATACTGATCATGTTGGTGCTATTGAAATAGATAGCGATAATTTATTTAAAGAATCAAAAATATATATAGGAAAAGTTGAAAATGATTATTTAGAAGGAAGAAAACGACGTAAAGTTTATTGGGGTTTATATAAACTACCTCAAGTAAATATAGTAAACGAAAAAACTTTAATCGATGATGGAGAAGTACTCTATATTAAAAATATTAAGGTAGAAGCCTTTCTCATTCCAGGACATACATGGGGACATCTTGTATATTTGATTGATGATACATATTTATTTACAGGTGATACCATTTGGTTTGGTGCAGATGGTGGCTATGCATTTTTAAATACTCTCGCTGAAGATAGAAAGTTACAATGTAAATCACTTAAAAGATTAGAAGAAATACTAAGAAAAAGAAATCTTAACTTAATAATTATTACTGGGCATACTGGTTGGACAGATGACTTTAATTTTGCTTTTGCTCATATAGATGAAGTTTGTAATACATTAAAAAGAAAACCTAAAGTACATGACCCAAAAGCACCATATGATGGTTTTGATGAAAGTGATGATACAGAAGAAAAAGCTAGAAGTGGATTTCTTGAAAAATGTTATCAAGCTAAGTTATAAAAACAAAAAGCAGAGAAAAGTTTTATTATCTCTGCTTTTTATTGTGTATTTTTTTTTGCCTATTTCTTATGAATTAACATTCCTATAGTCATTCCAATCATCGTTCCTAGAGACATTCCTATAGATGCACCCATACCTGATTTACTATCATATAAAGTACCTATTAAAGTACCTATAGACATACCAATAACCAAACCTAAGAGTATATAATCACCTTTATAACGCTTAGTTTTATCCCTCGATATTCTTATCATTCTTACTATCTTAACTATTATAAGTAATATACAAACTACAAATAATAGTAATATTGGCCAAACCGTTGATAAAAAACTCATTTTATTCACTCTCCAATTTTAAATTATTTATCTTTATTCTAAAGCTCTATCTATTATAAAATTCATAATATAAATAAAAATCACTATATATCAAGCTATTTTTTATTACCTACTAATTTACTAGCTAACTTATACACCTGATTGATTTCTTTACTTTCTAGTTTCCAATTTTCCAATTCAATTCTAATTAACTCCGGAAATTTTTTACTTATATCCCTTAAAGCATTACCTACAGATTTCCTAACATATTCACTAGGGTCATCTTTCAAGTTAGCAATTCGTCTAATAGCTTCATTTGGATTTTCTTTAAAGTATGGTCTACTTGTCCAAATTCTTAGTCCTTCTACTACCGCTCTTCTTGTATTTGGATTTTCTTTACTCAACCATTCATCGATAACTGGAAGTGACTTTTCATACCCTATTTTCTTACAAAATTCATCAAAAGCCTTTGCTAATACTTCTTGCACTCTCCAATTACTGTCCTTTGAAACCTCATCTTTCATATATGTTAGTATATCACTATCTTCTGATAAATAACCAAAAAGAAATACACTATACATTCTTACTTGATATATATCTGAATTAAATGCAGCAAATGCTAATCTCTTAATATAATTTTTATCATTAGCTTTATAATCAGCTAAAGCTCTTTTTTCCTCTCCTTTAAAACCATGTTCAAACAAAGATAATTCTTTTTCTAGACTTTTAATATAGTCTTCCATATAAACTCACCTCACTAAAAAATTTAACTTTTATATTATTATGTCAAATCTTTTTATTAGCTATTATATCTTTTATAATATCATACACCCTTTACTTTTTCTATCCAAAATTAGTAATCTTTTCGCAAAAAAAGACGACAGTCTTCACTATCGTCTTTTATATCTATTATGTATTTTTTATAACTATAACCTAGAGGAATTATATCTAAATCAATCCTGCATCTTTTAGGATTTCTTCAATATATGTTCCTTTGATTTTTTTCAATACACGTTTACTAATTGCTTTAGCAAATAAAGGTAGTTTAACTTCTTCAAGTTTTTTACCATCCATTAGGCGATTAGTTGATTTAGTCATTACACGTAAATCATATGCAGAATTAAATACTTCAGGTACACCTCTATCAACATCTAGTAATGTGTAGACTGCTTCCATAGCTGTACGAACAGAATATTCTGTAGTGAAGACAGTGTCACGAGGTGTTTCAGAGAAGTTACCTATAAATGCTAAATTTTTAGAACCTTCTGGAATAACTAGTGGTCTATCACCATCATGTCTTGGCATAAAGTAACTTGTTATATAAGGCATATAACATGGAACTGTGCTACAACCTTTGCTAGCAAATTCGTGAATAAATTGTTCAGGAACACCAATATGGTAAAGCCATTCTTCTGCTATTTCAATACCTGTACAAGCTTCTATTGGTTTTTTAATATAGTTACCAGAAATATTTGAATATAATCCGTAAATCCAAACTACTAATTCATCTTTTGATTGTGATTTAAAGTGTGGTTGACGATTAAGTGTAAAGCTCAACATCCAATTTGAATCACGTGCTGTTACTATACCACCAGTTACTACTTTACCTGCATAAGGATCACGTTTACAAATTTTTTCTATATATTCTGCGATTCTTTTATCTGTTACAGTCGTTGTAGCTGAAACAAACCAACTTTGATCAGGAAGATTTTCACAAAATACTTCTGGACGTCCAAAACGTTCATCTTGTTTAGCTAAGTTTTTCCAGAGTTGCCAAGCACCACCAAGTTCTTTACTGACAGGAGCTGAAGTATCATTATTACCATATGTTGTAGATGCTGTGATACTACCGTTTGTAACAAATACTAGATCATCTTCTGTTAATTCTCTAACAACAGGTTCTCCGTTTACTTCTAAGATTAAATGTTTTGCGATTAAATCTTTTCCTTGTTTTTCAACTTTAATATCTTTAACTACAGTATTGTACTCAAAAGTTACACCATGATCTTCTAAATATTTAACTAATGGTAGAACTAATGATTCATATTGATTATATTTAGTGAATTTAAGTGCTGATAAATCAGGAAGACCTTTAATATGATGAATAAATCTCAACATGTATCGACGCATTTCCGCAACTGAGTGCCATTTTTCAAAAGCAAACATTGTTGCCCAATAAGTCCAGAAATTAGACTCGAAAAATTCACTACTAAAGAAATCTGTTATTTTCATACCTTGTAGTTCTGACTCAGAAGTTAAATATAGTTTTACTAATTCCTGACTAGATTTATCAGATAATGCAAAAAGTCCGTCATCAGGAATTTGTTGCCCACGATTTTCAATAACACGACATTTAGAATAGTTAGGATCTTCTTTATTTAGCCAGTAGAACTCATCTAAAACAGATGCATCCTCTACCTCTAATGATGGAATAGATCTGAAAAGATCCCAAAGACATTCAAAATGATCTTCCATTTCACGACCACCACGAATAATAAATCCACGAGTTGGATTCATAATACCGTCTAAGCTACCTCCTGCGATAGGTAGTTCTTCAAGAATATGGATTCTTTCCCCTTTCATTTGTCCATCACGAACTAAAAAGGCTGCTGCAGCAAGAGATGCAAGTCCTGAACCTACTAAATAGGCTGATTTTTTATCAACTCCTGCTGGTTTTTTTGGTTTAGCAAATGCTTCATAATTTCCGTTTGAATAATACATAAAAACTCCTCCTAAAAAAAGTGTATACTAATATCACTATTAATATACACCTTCCATATCCATAATACAATTTACAATTTTTGACTTTTGCCTAACTATTTTACAAATTCAATTAATTGTAAAAGAGCTTAAACTTTATTTAAAGAAGAGAAATTATCTCACCGAGCATAACTTTTTCAATTCTTCCAACTAGTTCTTCAACACTTTCTGGCATCTGCTTTTCTATCCAATCTAACCCTACTCCAACCAAAGCATATGTATAAAAAGAATAAGAAAACTCTACTTGTTTAGCCTCTTCTTTTGTTACTTCGATTTTTTTGAACACCTGATTACTTAGAAATAGTTCAATCTCTTGTCTTAGTACTTTTTCTAAAAATCCTTTTCCAAAAGAGCGATAGGTATTTAAAACAAAAACATGATTCTCAGAAATATATTGAAATATTGATGTTAGAGCATCTTGCCATTTATCATAGATTTTACCTCTTTCAATTGGAGTCACTACCTCTTTAAGATAAATCCACTCTACCAAATCATAGATATCTCTAAAATTATTATAAAATGTTTGACGACTAACATCACAAGCTTGAGTTAAATCATTAATTGTTATTTTTGATAATGATTTCTTTTCCGCCATTTCTTTTAAAGTAGATGCCAGTACTCTTTTTATTACTATTGTCATACCTAATCACTCCCTTTCATTTATTCTCTAAACTTTATATTATTATTTTCTCATAAAGTACACTATTTTCTCAACCAATAAAATGCTTCTTTTAATTTTTCCGTACCATTTTCTAAAATTATCTTTCCATGAGAGAAAACAATTTTATCAGGTTTCCAGCTTTCAATCTTAGAATAGCTATCTTTAGCATGTTTTTTAAAGATAAATGATGATCGTAAATCTCTTGACGTTCGAAACTTAGGATACTTATTATCTCCAAACTTAAATACAAGTTTATATAATAACGGTAATTTATTTACTTCTATACTTTCTATTAAGTCCGTTAATATTAAGGTTGAGCTCTTTTTATGAAAGAAGACCATCTCTTCCATAGCTATACTTCCTCTAAAG
>NZ_CDRRTB010000094.1:0-5954 GCF_977045075.1 Peptostreptococcus sp.
ACTGCATTCATAGCTCCGTGGAAAGTAGACCACTTACCGATCTTTGGGTTATATCCATATGTCATTATAGATGACGTATTCGTTTCACCACCTAGTACTGGTATCTTGGCAACCATACCATTGGCTGGTGTAGCTTGGTACTTACCACCTAGTGGCATAATAATTGTATTACCACCTATAGTATTATCAAACTTCTCTACTAGTCCCCTCTGTGAACAAGTATTAAGGTCTGACATAGCTGCTAGGTACTTGTCTTCTATAGTCTCAAACTGGCTTGTTAGACTAGTCAAGTCTACATATCCAGATTCTGGGTCAATTCCCTCAACCCTTATATCTGTATCCTGCTTAGATCCATTTGTATCAAGGAAGGCCCTTCTTATATTTACTATATCCTTGCCATTCCAGTATATTCTTAGGTAGCCTGTATCTGTAACAGTTGCCACATGAGTAGCCTCTAAATTTTCCAGACCTGCCAACTCTATGAACCTATCCATATTTTCAGCATCTATAGCAACTGCCATTCTTTCCTGAGATTCTGATATGGCCAGCTCTGTACCGTCTAGGCCATCATACTTCTTAGGCACTAGATCAAGGTTGATATCTAGCGATTCGGCTATTTCACCTATAGCAACAGATACACCACCTGCACCGAAGTCATTACACCTTTTTATCATCCTTACAGCTTCTGGATTTCTAAAGAACCTCTGGATTTTTCTTTCATTAGGGGCATCACCCTTTTGAACCTCTGCAGAACAAGTAGAGATAGATTCCTCACTGTGCTCCTTAGATGATCCTGTTGCTCCTCCGCATCCATCTCTACCAGTTTTTCCACCTAGTAGGATGATTACGTCTCCAGCCTCTGGTCTCTTTCTAATTACATTTTCCTTTGGAGCTGCTGCTATTACTGCACCAACCTCCATTCTCTTGGCAACAAAGTTTTCATCGTATACCTCTGCTACCTGGCCAGTTGAAAGACCTATCTGGTTACCATATGATGAATATCCACTGGCTGCTTCTGTAGTTATCTTCTTCTGCATTAGCTTACCTGCTAGAGTATCCTCTAGGGAAGTTCTTGGGTCTGCTGATCCTGTTACCCTCATGGCCTGGTATACATATGACCTTCCTGACAATGGGTCTCTGATAGCACCACCAAGACAAGTTGCTGCACCACCAAATGGTTCTATTTCTGTTGGGTGGTTGTGTGTTTCGTTCTTGAACATTAGAAGGTATTCTTCCTTCTTACCATCAACCTCTACGTCTATATTTATTGAACAAGCATTTATTTCTTCACTTTCATCAAGGTCGGCTAGCTTGCCCTCCTTCTTTAGCTTTTTCATTGCTACAGTCGCCATATCCATTAGGCATATATCCTTGTCCCTGTCACCATAGACAAATTTCCTGTCTGCTAGGTACTGGTCATAGGTATCCTTTACTGGATCTGTAAACCTACCCCCTTCAATTTCTACATTTGCTAGCCTAGTCATGAAGGTGGTATGCCTGCAGTGGTCTGACCAATATGTATCTAGAACCTTTATCTCAGTTATAGTTGGATCTCTCTTTTCATCCTCTTTGAAGTAGACCTGGATACACTTTAAGTCTTCTAAAGTCATAGCAAGACCCATATCAGCTAGGAATTTTTCTAGGCCTGAAGAGTCTAGGTCTATAAATCCATTCAGGATAGCTACTGTCTCTGGTATTTCATATTCAAGAGCTAGGGTTTCTGGCTTGTCTAATGAAGCCTCCCTAGAGTCAACTGCATTAATAAGGTAGTCCTTTATCTTGTCAAATTCCTGGTCGCTAATAGTATTTTCTATAACTATTACCCTGGCAGAATTTATATTTGGTCTCTTTCCTTCATTTACGATTTCTGCACACATTGATGCCCAGTCAGCCCTCTGGTCATACTGGCCTGGTAGGTACTCAATGGCGAAGACTCTTTCATCACCCAAACCTGGTATTTCTTCATAGTAGACCTGGTCAAGATTAGGTTCTGAAAGAATAGTCTCAGCAACCTTCTTGTAGGCTTCCTGGCCTATACCCTCTACATCATACCTGTTAATTACCCTTAGCTTACCTACATTTATGTGTAGACTTTCTCTTATATCATTTTGCATTGCGAGAGACTCTAAAGCAAAACCGTCCTTCTTTTCAACAAAAACTCTACTTACCCTGCTCATAATCAACCCCTATATCCTTTCTATAGTGCATCCCTTCAAAACTTATCTTGTCTATATTCTTGTAGACATTCTTGGCAGCGGCCTCAACATCCTTGCCCCTAGAGCACACTCCTAGGACCCTACCACCGTTTGTAACTATCTTGTCTCCATCAAACTTAGTTCCACTATGGAATACCACTATACTGTCATCTACATCCTCCAGGCCACTAATTAGCTTGCCCTTTTCATAGTCCTCTGGATAGCCTCCAGATGCTAATACAACGCAGGCAGCTGCATCATCTGTATACTTGATATCTAAGTCTGCCAACCTATCCTCTGTAATTGCCAGCATTATCTCACTTAGGTCAGTTTCTAGCCTCATCAATACTGACTGAGTTTCAGGATCCCCAAACCTACAGTTATATTCAAGTACCCTTTCTCCATTTGGAGTAATCATTAGGCCTACAAATAGGATTCCCCTATAGTCAAGCCCATCTGCCTGGAATCCCTTAAGAGACTTTATCAATACCTCATCATAAACCTTCTTGGCTAGGTCTTCTGTATATATTGTACTTGGAGAGAAGGTTCCCATACCACCTGTATTTGGTCCCTTTTCAAGTTCAAATATCTTCTTGTGGTCCTTGGCTGATTCCATAGGTACTATTGTGTTCTTATCTACAAAAGCCAGTATTGAAGTCTCAATACCAGTCAAAAACTCTTCAACTACTACAAGGTTACCAGCGTCACCAAACTTTTTGTCTGCCATTATCATCTTTAGGGTAGCTATGGCATCCTCCCTATTTTCAGGTATTACAACCCCCTTACCAGCAGCTAGACCATCGGCCTTGATAACCACTGGATAGCCAAAGGAGTCTATCTCCTCTATGGCCTTATCTATATCTGTGTATTCCTTGTACTTAGCCGTAGGAATATCATGCCTCACAAAGAATTCCTTGGAGAATAGCTTACTACCCTCTAGTCTAGAGCAGGAAGCATCTGGTCCAAAGACCCTCAAACCCCTTTTTGCGAATACATCTGATATGCCCATTACTAGGGGAACTTCAGGTCCTACAACTGTTAGGTCTATCTTATTTTCCTCTGCAAAGTCTGCCAATCTATCTAATTCCGTATCCTTTATATCTAGGCAGTCAGCAACTGATGCTATACCTGCGTTACCAGGTGCACAGTAGACCTTTTCCACATTTTTTTCCTGGCTCAGCTTCCAACAGATGGCGTGTTCTCTTCCTCCACCACCTACCACTAAAATCTTCATACTCATCTCCCCCTATATTAATGCTTAAAGTGTCTGATCCCTGTGAATACCATGCTAATTCCTAGTTCATCACAGGCCTTGATTGAATCTTCATCCCTTATTGATCCACCCGGCTGAACGATGGCCTTTATACCATATTCAGCTGCCAATCTTACACAATCGTCAAATGGGAAGAAGGCATCGGATGCTAGGACCGCACCCTCGAAGTCTTTCTCATTTTTGTTATTTTCTATAGCGTTAGAAAGGGCCCATATTCTAGATGTTTGACCACATCCTACTGCCAAAGTCTGGCCATCCTTAACGATAGCTATGGCGTTAGACTTTAAGTTCTTTGCAACCTTCATGCCGAATTCCATATCTCTTAGCTGGTCATCTGTAGGCTGGACCTTAGTAACTACTTCACACTTGTCGGCTAAAACCCTATCCTTATCCTGAACCAATAGCTTTCCATCCAAGTACTTCATATCATATGCTTGCTTGCTATCCTCTATCTTGGCTAGCTTTAATATTCTTAGATTCTTCTTTTGCTTTAATACTTCTAGGGCATCCTGGTCAAAGTCATAAGCAACTACTATTTCCAAGAAGATTTCATTTATCTTTTCCGCTGTCGCCTTGTCTATCTTTGATGTAATTCCTAGGATACCACCAAATATTGATACCTTGTCGGCCTCAAAGCACTTCATATATGACTCATACACACTATCTGCAAGACCTACACCACAAGCATTTGAGTGCTTGATAGCCACACTGCATACCTGGTCTGAATCCTTGAATTCCCTCATAAATTCTAAGCAACCTGCTAGGTCATTTATGTTATTGAAGGATAATTCCTTACCGTGTAGCTGTTCATAATTTATAATTGGGTTCTTTGCATTAGGCTGGGAGTACATAAAGCCCCTCTGGTGACCATTTTCACCGTACCTAAGCTCTGAATCCTTTTCAAATGTAAGATTTAGTATATCTGGGAACTGGTCTCCTACCACGCCTGCAAAGTACGTAGATATAAGAGTATCATACCTAGCAGTTGTAGCAAAGGCCTTATAGGCTAGCTGCCTTCTGTCTTCTTCTGTCAAGCCTCCCTGAGACAACTTTTCAATCACCATACCATAGTCAGCTATATCAACCACAACTGTAACATCCTTGTAGTTCTTTGAGGCCGACCTGATCATTGACGGACCACCTATATCTATATTTTCGACTATTTCTTCATGGGACTTGCCACTCCTAACAGCACCTTCAAAGTCATATAGGCTAACTACAACCATATCTATAGACCCTATATTTAACTCATTTACTGTTTCTACATGTGAATTAAGATCTCTTCTATACAAGATGCCACCATGAATATATGGGTTAAGAGTCTTTACCCTTCCATCCAATATTTCTGGAAAGTTTGTAACTGATTCTACCTGCATTACATTCACGCCTGCTTCGTGAAGCTTCTTGAAGGTATTGCCTGTTGAAACTATCTCATATCCAAACTCATTTAATTTTTTACCAAATTCTACAAGACCAGTCTTGTCTGTAACACTTATCAAAGCCCTCTTCAATTCTATGTACCCCTTTCATACTAAATGCTCTATCCGCTTACTATACTTAACTTAAACCTGAACCTTAAATATCTAATCTCAACCAAAATGGTGAATATATCATTAGTTGTCTATAAATACCTTTCTTCCAACGACTCTTATCTTGTCATCGCAATAGTCGGCAACTACCTGACTTAAAATCCTATGCTCTATCTTCAAAACCCTCTGTTGTAGGTCTTGAGGACTATCCTCTGGAAGAACCTCTACAGTTTCCTGTCTGATTATAGGGCCTGTATCAGCATTTTCATCAACAAAGTGGACTGTAGCCCCACTTACCTTTACCCCGTATTCTACGGCTGCCTCATGGACCCTTAGGCCATAATATCCCTTACCACAAAAGGATGGAATCAAGGATGGGTGGATATTAATTATCCTGTTTTCAAATGCCTTAGTGAAATTAGGACCAAGTATCTTTAGGAAGCCTGCAAGGACTACTAGGTCTATTTGGCTTTCCTTCATAATATCAATAATAGCCTGCTCGTCCTTCTCAAATACTGCCCTTATATTATGGTTCTTGGCCCTTTCTAGACCATAAGCCCCTTCCTTGTTGGATATAACCAGTTTGATTTGACCATTTATCCTACCAGCTTCAACAGCATCGATTAAAGACTGTAGGTTGGTTCCACCACCAGATACTAGTACAGCTATATTCTTCATCAAAATACCTCTTTACTCTCTATATTATCCATCTAGACAGGCCTATTACCCTAAATGGGATTATCCACCTGCCCCATATTCCCTCTTATACTAGGTCTACACCCTCATGTGAATCTACTACACTACCTATGATATAGGCCTTGTCATCCATTAGGGCCTTGTACTTGTCCTCTACAAAGTCTACATTGTCACTAGGCCTATTATTGATGTAGTCTACTAGGCCCTGAGCCTCATCCTTGTCAACTATCATTACTAGACCAACACCCATGTTAAAGCTCT
>NZ_CDRRTB010000095.1:0-5935 GCF_977045075.1 Peptostreptococcus sp.
AAAAAATAGAAACACACATCAAATCTCGTGTATAATTTAAATAGCGAAAAAAAATAATAAGGAGAAATGATATGTGTTCTAATGCTAGTATAACAGAAAGATTACATACACCCTATTAGTATATATGTTGTCTTTTTGAGGAAGTGGCGATGAATTTCTAAGTATCAGAAAAGAACTTGCCAAATAGAACAAAACATCGCTGTGAGATTCAGGGGTAGGAACTATAACAGGTGTAACCGACAAAATAGTTACTCAACATTAATTGTTTACAAATAATAATAATTATGGTAAACTACACTTAACCAAAGGAAGAAGGCTAAATAATGAGAAATAGAATTGAAGAATATAGAAAACCTTTAGGTTTATCCCAACATAGATTAGGCAAAAAGGTTGGAATATCAAGAATAAGTATAAATCATATAGAAATAGGAAAAACAGTCCCAAGTCTAAAAACTGCAAATGATATAGCAAACGCTTTAGGAGTTTGTATGTATCAGATTTTCGACTTGGATGGAGAAGAAACATATAAGTGTCATGACCATAATTGTTGTTAACAATTATATGATTACATTGTGTAAAGGGGGGAAATTTATGAACTATAATAATCCTCAGAGGTATAAAAATGGAGACTGATTACTTTTCGATAGACAGGTTTAGTAATTTATTATGAATAAAATCGAAAGGTAGGTAAGTAAAATGTTAAAATGGACTAAAACATATTATGTTAGTGTAAATGTACCAGCTATTCGTAGTTATTCTGAAGATCATTAGGTGTGGCTATGAGGAACATTGCTTATATTTGTAAATGCTGTTTGGGAGTAAGCTTTGCATTAATTATTATATATCTAGTAAAAATATGTGTATTTGGTGATTATATTGCAGAAGCATTAACTGCTAGGGCGTTACCTTTATCAATAACATTAGTAGCTATATCAATTCTATTTTTCTCTATAGGACATAAAAATAGAGAGTAGATAGCCTTAGCTGAAGGTTGCACAAAATATGGGTTAGGGTGAATTTAAGGTTGTATATTTGGTTGTATAAAGAATAGCGTTGGTGAGAGGACTTTCTCTACCAACGCTAATTTTTTACAACCATAATTTAATAGATTTTATTGATTCAAATTATCACCAACGTTATTTGACATAGAGCCCTTTTTATCAATGTTTGTACATGGTGTAGAGACTTCTTAATCCTTGAGCTAAACCAAACACCATAAAAAAAAATGATAGAATAGTCATTGTTATTGTCACTTCGCCATAATTTAGAAAACTTTTTAAAAAAACCATAGCTCCAAGAATACCAGTAATTATTTGCAGTATTGCTAGGCTAATATTAAATTTATTATTCATAGTTGACAATCCTTTCTAATAATTTAAACCTACTTACTTATAACTTTTAACTTTAATTTTATTTTCATATTGGCTTAAACATGATAAATAATATTTATATCGCCCTTATACCTTTGAGGATTTATATATTCCATAAAAACCCCTCCTTACAATTTATTTACAAACTGGCCAATTTAGTTATAAAGATTTTTTTATTTATGTATATCATATATACTATAAAATATCAACCATATTTTCAGAAAATTCTCCTTTTTTTATTTTGTGCGATTCAAATTATACATGAGATTTGATGTGTGTTCCTATTTTTTTGCAAAAAATTTAGCGTTGGGAGAGAATTTTTTCTCTCACCAACGCTAAATATTATACAACCATTTTAACCAGCCTTCCTGATAATCAAATATTTATTTTTTAACTGTCTGATTGGCAGATTAGCCATAGAAGGCCAATTTACAGAAAAAATTACATACACTCTAATCAATTGGATCTAGCTGAATTAGTAACTGCTTGTCTACTACCATGTCATTTACAGCAACCTTTATGTCGTTAATAACACCTGCAGACTTAGCAACTATGTTAGTCTCCATCTTCATGGCTTCAATTACTATTAGAGGCTGATTGACTTCTACTTCATCACCCTTCTTAACTAATAACTTAACCACCTTACCTGGTATAGATGCTCCGATCTGGTAAGGATCATTCATATCAGCCTTTTCAACGCTCTTGATTAGGCCTGTATAGTTGTTATCCTTAATATCCACATCTCTTAGCATACCATTAAGCTCAAATGTTAGAGTCCTCATTCCATCTTCCTTAGGCTCTCCAATATCCACTAGCTTTATAGTTAAGTTCTTACCTTCTTCTATCTCTACCTCGCATTCCTGGCCAATGTTTAGACCGTAGAAGAATACGTCAGATTCAAGCTCACTTACATCATTAAAGTCCTTAACGTGGTTTACATAGTCATCAAATACCTTTGGATATAGGGCATAACTTAGGGCCTGCCTCTGAGTTGGATTTTCTATTCCAAGGTCATTCTTTATGTGCTCCTTAATAGCATCAAAGTCTTCTGATGGCAATAGTGAACCCGGTCTCGCTGTAATAGCAGGTTCTCCCTTTAGAACAACTTCCTGAAGTCCCTTTGGTACTCCACCTGCTGGCTGACCAATCATACCCTTGCAGTAGTCAACTAGTGAGTCTGGGAATGATAAGTTCTTACCTTCTTCTAATATATTTTCTTCTGTAAGGTTGTTTTTAGTCATGAATATAGCTAAGTCTCCTACTACCTTTGATGATGGAGTAACCTTGATTATATCTCCAACTACCCTGTTGGCAACCTTATAGTTTTCCTTAACTTCTTCAAACCTATTTACTAGACCTAGAGCATCTGCCTGTGGCTTCAAATTAGTGTACTGGCCACCTGGTATTTCAAAGTCATATATTTCAGCATTTGAGTTAGTAAGGTCACTTTCAAACTTGTAGTAAATCTTTCTTAGGTCCCTATAGTACTTGCCTAGCTCATTATAGCCAAACATATCTATATGAGGGTCCCTGTCTGTAAACTTCAAGCCTTCTATTATAGCATTTAGTGATGGCTGTGAAGTTATACCTGCCATTGACTCTAGGGCTGCATCTACTATATCTACTCCTGCCTGTGAAGCCATTAGTAGTGTGGCAACACCATTGCCACTAGTATCATGCGTATGTAGGTGAATTGGGGCCTTTACATTTTCCTTTAGTGCCCTGATTAATTCATACGCAGCATATGGCTTTAATAGACCAGCCATATCCTTTATACCTATGATATCTGAACCAGCTGCTTCTAATTCCCTAGCCATATTCACATAGTAGTCTATAGTATACTTAGTCTTGTCTGGGTCAAGGACATCTCCTGTATAACACATAGCTGCCTCAACTATCTTACCAGTTTCCTGGGCTGTAGCCATCGATTGCTTCATGTTTTCTGTCCAGTTTAATGAGTCGAATATCCTAAATACGTCTATACCAGAGTTTGCACTCTCCTTAATAAATTCGGCAATTACATTGTCTGGATAGTTTTTATAGCCAACACCGTTCGATGCTCTCAATAGCATCTGGAAGTTGATGCTCGGTATTGCTTCTCTCAACCTATGTAGTCTAGTCCATGGAGACTCCTTAAGGAACCTGTAGGCAACGTCAAATGTCGCTCCACCCCACATTTCTAAAGAGAACATATCCTTCTGGTAGTGCTCAGTAGCCTCAGCTATATTCATCAAGTCAAAGGTTCTAAACCTAGTCGCTATCAATGACTGGTGGGCGTCTCTCATCGTAGTATCAGTAAATAGAAGCTTCTTTTCATTCTTTATTTCTTCTATATAGGCCTTCTTACCTAGTCTTAGCAACTTGTCCCTGCTACCCTCAACCTTGGCAATTTCTCTAATCCTTGGCTCATATAGGGTATCAAATACCCTTCTTTCTTCACACTTGTTTTCATTAACTACTACGTTACCTATAAACTTAAGTAACTTAGTTCCCCTGTCCTTACTTTCTTCAATATCAAATAATTCTGGGTTTTCATCTATAAACTTTGTAGAGCATTCTCCTGCTATAAATCTTGGGTCTAGTAGTACATTTACTAGGAAGCCAACATTAGTCTTTACTCCCCTAACTCTCATTTCCTTTATAGACCTTACCATCTTGTTGATAGCACCCCTAAATGTTCTATCGTAAGAAATAGTCTTTACTAGCAGAGAGTCATAGTATGGGCTGATAACCGCACCTGTGAATCCATTACCTCCATCTAGTCTGATACCAGACCCTGAACCAGACCTATATACCTGTATCTTACCCGTATCTGGCATGAAGCCCTTCTTTGGGTCTTCTGTTGTAATTCTACACTGGATAGAATATCCCCTTACCTGAACATCATCCTGACTCTGTATATTGATTTCTGGGTCAGATAACTTGCAGCCTTCTGCAATTAGAATCTGACTCTGTACTATATCTATACCTGTAACTTCCTCTGTTACTGTGTGTTCAACCTGAACTCTAGTATTCATTTCTATAAAATAGTAGTCTCCATTTTTGTCTACCAAGAATTCTAGAGTACCAGCATTTGTGTAACCAACATGCTTAGCTATTCTAACAGCATCCTCACATATTCTTTCCCTTACATCAGGATCTAGAGAAAATGCTGGTGCAAATTCTATAATCTTCTGGTGCCTTCTCTGAACAGAACAATCTCTTTCATATAAGTGGACGATATTTCCGTACTTGTCACCAAGAACCTGAACTTCTATATGCTTAGGGTCTTCTATATACTTTTCTATAAATATAAGGTCTTCTCCAAATGCCTTTCTTGATTCACTTCTTGCATTTTCAAACTCTATTTCAAGATCTTCTACACGGCGTACGATTCTCATACCTCTACCGCCACCACCGTTAGATGCCTTAACCATTACTGGGTAGCCTATCTTTTCAGCTACAGCCTTGGCCTCCTTTACAGTCTTTAGGGCCTTTTCAACACCTGGTATTGTAGGTACGTTTGCCTCATGTGCAACAATCTTTGAATTTATCTTGTCACCAAGCTTTTCCATTATAGAAGAGTCTGGCCCTATAAATGTGATTCCGTTTTCTTCACACTTCCTAGCAAACTCTGCATTTTCAGACAAGAATCCATAACCAGGATGGATAGCATCTACCTTTTTCTTCTTAGCTAGGGCTATGATTCCATCTATGTCCAAATAAGCATCTACTGGTCCCTTGCCTTCGCCTATAAGGTAAGATTCATCTGCCTTAGTTCTGAATAGGGCGTACTTATCTTCTTCACTATATATACCAACACTCCTAATCTGCAACTCTGCACAGGCTCTGAAGATTCTTATGGCAATTTCGCCTCTGTTGGCTACCAAAACTTTGTTAAACTTTTTAAGCATATGTCAACCTCCACTTTATTTTTAAATTTAATACCTCTATTATATACCAGTTTCGGTTTATTTTAAATACCTAAAATCAAATTTTTTATAAAATAATGATTTATAAGGCAATTCCTAATTATTAAAGGCTTGTAATACGTACATTCCATAGATAAATAAAGGTTTTCCCAATTTTTTGGCTTAATTCTTGACTTTTATATGGTGTAAATTTTGCTAGATTTAGTAAAATTGCAATATTTTTAAGTTCATCTGTCAATTTTATCCTATTATCTCACTATTTCGTCCAATATATAGCCTATTATTTGCTGTTTCTAGCGTTTGCCTTGCATTAATCTGTCAAATTTATGACATGAATTATTTCGAATATTCATCAACTCTTCATTTATATTGTTCGTTAATTTTTGTTTGTTTTCATCTTAGTCCTATAGTAGATGCTAATGATAAATACACTCTTACTAGGTGATTAATTTCATATAAGTAGACTATTACTAAGAGATCACTTTCACATAAACTATCATCCCTAAATATAGGCACAAAAAAAGACCCTAGTAAAAACTAGAGCCTAGTCACATGGCTACGTCCTATTCTCCCAGGCAGCTTCCCACCAAGTACCTTCAGCGCTAAGGAGCTTAACTTCTGTGTTCGGAATGGGAACAGGTGTATCCTCCTTGC
>NZ_CDRRTB010000096.1:0-3513 GCF_977045075.1 Peptostreptococcus sp.
AAATACCCACCATTTGTCCATCAGCTTGGCTAGTTATAACAATTTTTCTTGCGTTAGTTATGACAAGTAGACATAATATGGGCACCCATACATACTTGGCTATACTTGGAATCATCAAAAAAGTATTGCCAAATTTTGGAATCGAAACCCACATAAGTAGAAATACAAGTAAAACTAGGCCGGCATTTAGTAACTGAACACTTGAACTCTCTTTTTTGCTGATAAAGCCGTAACTTGATATCATATATATAAGGACACAAAATCCAATAGAGTTTACAAAATCAGCAAGACTATCACTCAAAATTAATAAGATACCTGCTATAAAATTTCCAACCTGGTATGGATTAACGCTTGCATACTTATATTTTTCATTGGCTATTATATCAGATATTCCTTCTATCCTTATCATATCCTTGGTAAATAGCCTTACCATATCATCAATAATGAGAGGAGTATATGAATTTAAGGCCATCATCAATAAAAAAACAATGAAAAGAACAAGTACAATAAAAAAATTAATATTCAAATTTATATTAAAATCTATATCTGGCATAAAATTTAAAACTTCTTTTAAATTAATATTCAAATTTATTTTTTTAAATTTTTTCACAATACCTCCTAAAGTTATAATATAATCAGCCCCCTATACTGGCTAAAATTTCAGTCTATCTACCCACAAAATTAAATAACTTATAAAAGAGGGTTGCACTCGCAACCCTCTTTACTAACTTAAAGTTCATATTAAAAATTATTCAGCTTCAGGTGTTTCATGCTTTTCTTTTAATACATCTCCGATATTACCTATAGTATCATCACCTACTGACATATACTGTGATAAATCTTCTTCTGGTTCTCTAGTTAATTCTCTTATTGAAAGCATCATTCTCTTGTTATCAGCATTGAACTTGATTATGGCAGCTTTAACAGTGTCTCCAACATTTACAACGTCCTCTACCTTGTTAACTCTACCTTCGCTCAATTCACCTATTGGCAGGTAAGCTTCAACACCTTCCTTAACCTGTAGGAAAGCACCCTTTTCAATTATTCTAAGTACAGTAGCTTCTACAACACTTCCCACTGAAACTTCGTCAGCTATTAGCTTCCATGGGTCCTGATCTGGATCCTTAAGGGCTAGGGCTATCCTCTTAGTTTCTGGGTCAACACTCTGTACAAATACTTCAACTTCGTCACCAACATTTAATACTGACTCAACTGATTCAACTCTTGTCCAAGATAGATTGTTTATATGAGCTAGTCCTTCTACTCCACCTAGATCTATGAAGGCACCATAAGGCATGATATTTGTAACCTTACCCTTTCTCTTTTCACCTTCAACAAGTGATGCAAATAGGGCTTCTCTTTCAGCCTTTATCTTAGCTCTTTCAGCTTCTCTTTCAGCCTTTATCTTAGCTCTTCTTTCTTTTCTTTCAGCGTCTAGTACTTCCTGGGCAACCTCTCTATGAGAAACTATTATCCTGTTCTTTCTAGGATTTACTTCCTTAACATAAGCATCTAGATCCTTACCAACATACTCACTAGTATCCTTTACAAACTTAGTATCTATCTGAGATATTGGCATAAACATTGTGTATGACTTGTACTGAACGTAAAGTCCTCTGTCTAATGCCTTGTAAGCATGAACGTTTATCACCTTACGTTCTTCTAGGGCATCTATTAGTTCCTTAAGATCACTTCTCTGTTCCAGCTTAAGAACAGATATCTTAATTGTAGCGTCCTTATAGCTGATATTAGTTATAATACCAGTAACTTCGTCATCTATCTTATAAGCTTCTTCTATGTCCTGACCTCTCTCAAGATTTAGTTCGCTGGCAGGTACTACCCCGTCAAAACCAACTTCAAGGCTTAAAACCAGACTATCATGGTTGATCTTTACTACCCTTCCTGTAATTTCATCATCTACATTAATCTTGCTAAGCTCTTGCTCTTGCATATCTAGTAGTTCTTGCATAGTTAAATTATTTTCCATTATTAAAAACATCCTTTCGTCGCGTAGTATCCATATTTAATATTATAGCATATAATTAACAAGATTTTACGATAAATTGTATTTTTTCTTATTTTTTTTTGATGTTTTTTTCTTTTGCAAAAGGAAGCCCACCAAATTAATGGTTGGGCTTCTAAAAATTAATTTTCTTTTCCTGTATTTAGACCATCAGAACTGTTTAAAACCGATATAAAACTATCGTAAAGCTCTTTAGTTAGATCACCATATGCAATACCATGAATTTTCTTTTTCAAGCTATCAATAATTGACATAAGCAATGTGTTTTTTTCTTTTAGGCTTGTATTTTCTTCCCTCAGGGCTTTTATCTCATTCTCTACTTTTTCATTTTCCTCTATGGCCTTTTTTAATTTATCATTTTCTGATTGAATATCTGACTTTTCTTCCTCTATGTAGGCCTTTTTCAAGGCATCCCTCACTGCTGACTTTATTCCGTTTGAAGAATATGTTGCACCAGATACTGAATCTACATTTGGAGTTTGACCGGACACGATATTTGTTATAAGACCTCTGGCCTTTTCAAAGTACGGAGCATCATCCACGTTTTCAACAACCCTAATAGACGATATTTTTCCTTCACTCACATCAACTTCAACCTTTAGATTGCCCCTAAAGCCTATTCCACTACCCTCGTAGCTTCCGTCTTTCAACTTCTTATTAGCAATATATTTCTGTGATTCAGTCTCAAGACTTTCAACTTTCTTTCTTAGGTCTTTACTAAGTTTCTTCATCTGCTTAAGCTTTTCTTCTAGCTTTGAAAGCTTTTCTAGCTTCTTGTTTATTTCATCATTGTTCACACTTTCCTGGCTAGAACCTGCCTTCTTTAAGGCATCTCTCACAGCTGACTTTATTCCATTTGATGAGTATGTTGCTCCAGAAACAGAATCTACATTTGCAGTCTGACTGGATATAATATTAGGTATCAGGGACTTTGCTTTATCAAAGAATGGGGCATCATCTATATTGTCAATGACATTTATAGAAGCAATCTTTCCGTCAGTAACCTTGACTTCTACCCTAACATTCCCCTTGAATCCCATACCAATTCCTTGGTAGCTTCCATCCTTCATCCTTATGTTAGTATCTTCTTTTTGAGAATTTTTTTCTAAGTCTCCTATCTTGGCCTTTAAATCACTTATAGTATCTTTTAGCTTTTGATTTTCTTCCTTTAGCCTAGATAGCTCTATTTTAAGTTCATCATTATTGTCACCCTCGCTACTTACTCCTGCCTTCTTTAGGGCATCTCTCACGGCTGATTTTATTCCATTTGATGAGTATGTTGCTCCTGAAATAGAGTCTACATTTGGTGTTTGTTTTGAAATTATTGTTCCTACTAGGGACTTGGCCTTGTCAAAATATGGGACATCGTCTACATTATCAACTATATTAATATTTGAGATTTTGCCTCCACTTACATCAACCTGGACCTTTACATCCCCTCTGAAGCCTATTCCTCTTCCTTCATAACTTCCATCCTTTAGCTTTTTGTT
>NZ_CDRRTB010000096.1:3613-5744 GCF_977045075.1 Peptostreptococcus sp.
ATGTTGCTCCTGAAATAGAGTCTACATTTGGTGTTTGTTTTGAAATTATTGTTCCTACTAGGGACTTGGCCTTGTCAAAATATGGGGCATCGTCTACATTATCAACTATATTAATATTTGAGATTTTGCCTCCACTTACATCAACCTGGACCTTTACATCCCCTCTGAAGCCTATTCCTCTTCCTTCATAACTTCCATCCTTTAGCTTTTTGTTAGCTAGGTCCTTCTGTGATTCACTTTCTAGACTCTCAATCCTTTCTCTAAGCTCCTTAGTCAACTTCTTTAGTTGCTTATTCTTTTCTTCTAGTTTTGTTAGCTTAGCAAGCTGTTGCTTTACTTCCTCGCTATTGTCACCCTCGCTACTTACTCCTGCCTTCTTTAGGGCATCTCTCACAGCTGACTTTATTCCATTTGATGAGTATGTTGCTCCTGAAATAGAGTCTACATTTGGTGTTTGTTTTGAAATTATTGTTCCTACTAGGGACTTGGCCTTGTCAAAATATGGGGCATCGTCTACATTATCAACTATATTAATATTTGAGATTTTACCTCCGCTTACATCAACCTGGACCTTTACATCTCCCTTGAAACCAGCCCCACTACCAGAATATCTACCATCCTTCAGCTTCTTGTTAATATTAGTATCCTTTTGAGCTTCATTTTCTAAACTTTCTATCTTATTTTTCAACCCACTGTTTTGGTCTTTTAGCTTCTTATTTTCCTCCTGTACTTTAGAAAGTAAGCGGTTTGTTTCTTCATTTGAATCACTATCCTGGCTTGATCCGGCCTTTTTAAGTGCGTCTCTTACTGCTGACTTTATTCCATTTGATGAATATGTTGCTCCTGAAATAGAATCAACCTTTAGTGACTGCTTAGATATTATAGATGGTATTAGGGCCTTGGCCTTGTCGAAGTATGGGGCGTCATCAACATTTTCCAGTATATTTATACTAGAAATTTTACCTCCTCTTACCACAACTTCTGCCTTAACATTACCCTTAAATCCGGTTCCGTTACCCTGATATTTTCCATCCTTAAGCTTGTCCTTAACATCAGCTGCATCTTGAAGCTCCTTTATCTGCTTCTTTAATTTTTTAATTTCTTCCTTGTCGGCTGACTGGTTATTTTTGCTTTCTGTCGGCTTTACCTTACTTGTATTTGAGTTAGAACTATTACTAGCACTGCTAGCTCCCGCACTTTTTAGGGCATCTGCCACAGCAGCCTTTATTCCATTACTAGTATATGTTGCTCCACTTACTCCATCAACATTAGTAGACTGTGATGAAATAATATTAGGTATTATTCCAGAACACCTATCATAATATTCAGGTGTTTCAGAATGACTTTCCACCTTTATATCTGAAATTTTACTATTTGAAACTGTAACTTTTACCCTTATTTCTCCACCATAGCCACTAGCTGAACCATTGTATACGCCGTCCTTTAGCTGACTTGGTATACTCGTATTTACAGAGCTAGCCCTACGACTAGGTCCACTAGAATATCCAGTATTATTTGACCCACTAGATGTCTTTCTATTTCCTATGCCTCCAGTATCGCTACTTGAAGACTTCTTGTTATCTGCTTTTGCTTTATTATTACTTGCTGTATCTGGGCTTTGACTAACAGCATTATTTTCACTTGCTTTTTCATCGTCATTAGCCTGGTAATCATCTGCCCTATTATCATTTATTACAGGGACATCCTTTGCTATGGAGTTTTTACCTAGACTCATTCCTATACTATAGCCAGTGACACCTATAAATACAGACACTATTATGCTTATAAGTATAAACTTGTTTATATTCCTATTCATTAATTTCCTCCACTAGCCAAGGCACTATTTACCGCCCCTATAATTCCATTTGAACTGTACGTTGCCCCACTAACAACAGATACATCTGTACTTTGCTTATTCAATATATCATTTATTAAGGACTTAGCCCTATCAAAGTATTCTGCATCGTCAGTATTTTCCAAAATACTAATATCCCTTATCTTTCCGCCTTCTATCTTGACACTCACCTTTACAGGCCCATGATAGCCAGGACCACTACCAGTGTATTCTCCATCCTTGTACTTTGACTCGGCTTGACCTGAATTTGAACCAGTGGTTGATCCAGTATTTGAG
>NZ_CDRRTB010000097.1:0-5683 GCF_977045075.1 Peptostreptococcus sp.
ATTTTATGGTATGATGATACTTATACAAATTGATGATTATAAATCGACTAATATTTGATTTACCTTATTTTTAAAATATAAGGAATAAGTAGAATAAGAAAGGGATTTAACATATGTGTGGTTTTGTTGGATTTTTTGACAATAGCAATAACAAAGAAGTAATTTTAGATAAGATGATGGACAGGATTTACCATAGGGGGCCTGACATGGGAGGCAAGTACTATGATGACGATGCTGCCCTAGGCTTTAGAAGACTAAGCATACTTGACTTATCTGAGGCTGGTGGCCAGCCCCTATATAGCCATGATGGAAATAAGGTCTTGGTATTCAATGGTGAAATTTATAATTTTGAAGAAATAAGAAATGACTTAAAGAGTAAGGGTTACACTTTTAAGAGTGATACAGATAGTGAGGTCCTAATACATGGTTATGTAGAGTATGGTGAAGCCTTAGTTGATAGACTTAGGGGTATGTATGCCTTTTGCATATGGGACAAGGTTGAAAAAAAAGCCTTTGTAGTTAGAGACCACTTCGGTATTAAACCACTTTACTATTATGAATATAAAAAAGATGGTAGGGATTGTCTTTTGATTGGGTCAGAAATTAAGTCCTTCTTAGAGCATCCAGACTTTAAGAAAGATGTAAATGAAAAGGCCCTAAAACCTTACTTAACTTTCCAGTATTCTTCTCAGAAGGATGAGACCTTCTTTAAGGGGGTAAAGAGACTTGAAGCTGGTCACTTTTTTACTTATCAGGACGGTAAAATGAAAATAAAGAAGTATTGGGATGTTGACTTTAATGATACACATTCAAGTCTAGAGGAGAATATACAGAAGATAGAAGATGTAATAGCTGATTCTGTTAGGCTACACAAGCGTTCAGATGTTGCTTCAGGTTCCTTCCTATCAGGAGGTATAGATTCAAGCTATATAACAGCTTGTCTAATGCCAGATAAGACATTTTCAATAGGCTTTGAGCAGGATAATTTTGATGAATCTACCCTTGCTGCAGACCTATCTAAGATACTAGGTATAGAAAATATTAGAAAGACTATAAATGGAGATGACTGTCTTGGTAAGCTTGCAGAAATTCAGTACCATATGGATGAGCCTCAAGCAAATCCGTCAACACTACCACTTTACTTCCTTTCTAAGCTAGTTAGAGACAACGGTGTAACTGTTGTTCTATCAGGTGAAGGTGCTGATGAGATATTTGGTGGTTATGAATGGTATGATATAGACCCAGGTCAGAGAAAACTTAGACAGTTACCAGGATTTATTTTGAAGCCAGCCGCTGCAATAGCAAAGCACTTGCCAGAATTCCATGGTAAGACTACCCTGTTAAGGGCAGGTAGACCAGTTGAGGAGACTTTTATAGGTGAGGCTCTTGTGTTTGAAGAGGACGAGGCTAAGGATATCCTAAAGTCTAAGTACCTAAATTCAAGAAGTGTAAGACAAATTACGAAAGAAGTTTACGACTTGGTTAAGGGCAAGGATGATATAACTAAAAAACAGTATCTAGATATTAAACTATTTATGGAGGGTGATATACTACAGAAGGCAGATAAGATGAGTATGGCTCATTCCATAGAGTTAAGAGTTCCTTTCCTTGATAAGGAAGTAATGAAGGTGGGAGAAGGCATCAGTTCAGACCAAAAGATCAGTCATGGAACAACAAAGTATGTCTTGAGAAAGGCTGCTGAAAAGAAGTTACCTGAAGAATGGTACAAGAGAAAGAAGAAGGGCTTTCCAGTTCCAATTAGGTTCTGGTTCCAGGAGGAAAAGCACTATAAGTTTGTCAAGGAATATTTTAATGCAGACTATGTAGATGAATTCTTCGATAAGGACAAGATTAATAAGCTATTAGATGACCACTACAATGGCATAACTAATAATGCTAGAAAAATATATACAGTATTAGTCTTCCTAGTTTGGTATAAGAGGTACTTTATAGACGAAGTGGCGGGAAATTAGCCTTAGCTATATCTAAAAACATCTAGGACATAAAAGTAATTTTTTAAAAGGAAAAATAGAGAGGAGTAACTACTTATGCATAAGAAAAAACAATTAGGTATAATAGCAGTCATTCCTCTCCTTTTATTTGGGATTTTCTATGGACTTAAGTATGGATATATAAGTCCAATGGTTAAGGGGATAGATATAAGGATTATAGGTGGAACCTTTATTACAAATGTAAACAAGTACGTAATTAAGCAGGGGGATACTGTATCAATATCTCCAGGTGAGTATATAATGGTTCCTGATTTTGCTAAGAAGCCAAGCCTAAAGTTTGCTGTTTTAGATAATAAGTCTGTCATATCAATTAAGGGTGATAAGTTGACTGCCAATAAGGTGGGATATGCATCCATAGGCGTATTAAATAAAAATAGGGTCTTGAGAAAGGCAACTATCATGGTGGTTAACCCCAAAATTACAAAAATGCAAGTTAGTCTAGATAAGCCCCTAAAGTACTATGGTGACAAGAGTAAAATCAATGCAAATATAGATATTGATGACTTTAAAAAGTTAGAGAGGGGCTACAAGCTTAAGTATGCAAGTACAAATGACAAGGTACTGAGGGTTGAAAACAATACAGTTGAAGCCGTTGGTGTTGGGGAGGCCAAGCTTATATCGAGGTATGACAGGAAGGAAACCCAGACAACTATAAAGATTGAACCAAGAGTATATAAGCTAGAACTTGATGATATATATAATGTAGAGCAGGCAACTAGTCAAAATTTAAATGCTAGGATTGCAACTTTGCCAATAAATATGAAGACAAAGGTAAGCTATAGGGTTCTAGATTCTGACAAATATGATGCCAACAAGAAGGTTGCCTTTGGAGAGAGTGGTCTTGAAACTAGCTACGGCATTGAAATAGATGACAAGGGTAATGTTAGAGCAAACAGGTTGGGGACCTACTTAATAGAAGCAAAGAGTGGCAATATGTCGGACAGGGCTCTTGTAAGTGTAGGACCTACAAAATTTGAAAATTTAGAGCCGAAAAGCTTTCAATATAGGTATGAGATTAGAAATGGTAAGCTAAATATAGAGTTGGGATGGGACCACAACCAGAGAATAAATTCCTATGATATATATGTTAGGGACAAAATTAAGGGTGAGGATTATAGTCTCTATACTAGGACTAGGGTAGATAATGCCAAGATACCATATGGAAACAGGCTATCGGAGCTTTTAAGGTTTGATATTGGGTCAGGGTCTGACTTTGATTATGACATATACATTGTTGGAAATAACTACATGGGAGAAAAAACTAAGAATAGTAAGATTCTACACATATCAAATAGTATAGGTGATAGTTTCCAGAAGAAGGCTGTTAAAAATTTAGAGGCTGTAACAGATAGGGAGAATAGTACAGTAAGGTTAAAATGGACCCCTATAGATAGTGCCAAGTATAGCTATAGAGTTTATTATGTTGATAAAAGCCGTAAAGAGGGGAACCACATACTTATGGCTAAGAATATACAGAAAAATACTAGTACCCTAAAGATAGACAGGTCTAAGATAAATTATGATTTCTATATTATAGCAGTAAATGAGGCTGGCCAAGTGTCTAGTTTTAGTAGGCCAGTTAATGTAAAATCAAATTTCTTGGAATAAATCATAAATAAGCAAGTATATAGATTGACAAAGTATTTTAAAATTGTTATACTTTTGTTATTGAATTTTAAAGACTGTGATTAGGAGAGTAGTTATAGGTCAATGTTTAAGCGAGCTGGTGGTGGTGCGAGACCAGTAATATACTTATGATGAAGAACACCTATGAGTTTCTGACCGAACAATAGAGTAGGCTCAGACGGATGGATACCGTTATAAATCCTCTAAGAGATCGGCCTAGCCGGTAATTAGGGTGGTACCGCGATTATAACACGTCGTCCCTTTTGTGGACTACGTGTTTTTTGTTGTGTAGTCCAAGTACAGAATATATCATATAGTTTAATTAGGAGGAATTATGCAGAAGGAATTTTTAGAAGTAAAAACTCTTTATAAAAACAGTGAAGAGTACATAGGAAAAACAGTTAAGATAGCGGGATGGATTAGGACATCTAGAATATCAAAGAGTTTTGGTTTTATGGAAGTAAATGATGGTTCTTTTTTTAAGAACCTACAGGTAGTAATAGATGAAAAGGCCTTGGACAATTTTGCCCAGGTATCTAAGTTAGCTATTTCTTCAGCGATTTTGGTTGAAGGTAAGCTAGTAGCGGTTGACAACGCAAAGAATCCAATAGAAATACACGCCACTAAGCTTGTAGTAGAGGGAGATTCAGATTCAAGTTACCCACTACAGAAAAAAAAGCATACATTTGAATACCTTAGAACTATTGCCCATCTAAGACCTAGATCAAATACTTTCTCAGCAGTATTTAGGGTAAGGTCGGTAGTTGCATTTGCCATACATAAGTTCTTTAATGAAAGAAACTTTGTGTATGCACATACACCACTTATTACAGGCTCAGATACTGAGGGTGCTGGTGAAATGTTCAGAGTCACTACTTTAGATATGCAGAACCCACCACTAACTGAAGATGGTAAAATTGACTATAGCAAGGACTTCTTTGGTAAGGAAGCAAACCTAACTGTCTCTGGTCAGCTAAATGGTGAAATAATGGCCCTTGCTTTTAGAAACATCTATACATTTGGTCCTACATTTAGGGCAGAAAATTCATACACAGGCCGACATGCATCTGAGTTCTGGATGGTAGAGCCTGAAATAGTTTTTGCTGATCTAGAAGATAATATGGATCTAGCAGAGGATATGATCAAGTACGTAATCAACTATGTGCTTGAGGAGTGCCCAGAAGAAATGGCCTTCTTCAACAACTTTATAGATAAGGGACTTCTGGAGAGACTAGATAATATCCTAAATTCTAACTTTAAGAGGATTACATATACAGAAGCTGTCGAAATACTAATAAATTCAGGACAAAAATTTGAATACCCAGTTGAATGGGGATGTGACCTACAGACTGAGCACGAAAGATATATAACTGAACAGGTATACAAGGCTCCAGTATTTGTTACAGATTATCCAAAGGATATAAAGGCCTTCTATATGAGGATGAATGAAGATGGTAAGACAGTAAGGGCTATGGACCTACTAGTGCCAGGTGTTGGAGAAATAATAGGAGGTTCTCAGAGGGAAGAAAGATATGATGTTTTGATGAATAGGATTCATGAGCTAGGACTAAATGAAGAGGAATACTGGTGGTATCTAGAGCTTAGAAAGTTTGGTACAGCTACTCATGCTGGATTTGGTCTAGGATTTGAGAGAATAATAATGTATCTAACAGGTATGTCAAATATAAGGGACGTTATACCATTCCCTAGAACACCAAAGAATGCTGAATTCTAAAAAGACAGTTATTTCTTTATGTTTTTAATATATTTTAAGGGGGAGGTTATACCTCCCCCTTATGCTAGAAATAATATAGACAAAGTAAAGAATAATAGTATAAAATATATAAAAATAGACTTTTATGCGTAAATGTATTTGTGGAATTAAGAATTAGTCGACAAATATGATAGGTCATAAGACATAAGTAATAATTGTAAATTTACTATAAGGGGGCAGGTCTATTGAAGGTGATAAGGGATTCAAAAGTTAGAATTAAAAGTAAAAATAATAAGAGGGAGACTGATACTCTTGGTATCACAATGGAGCT
>NZ_CDRRTB010000098.1:0-5679 GCF_977045075.1 Peptostreptococcus sp.
CCGATATTACTAAGTTCAGTCAGGTGTCTTACAAGACTGCCCTTCTAATTGGTCTCTTCCAGTGCCTTGCCCTGGTACCAGGTACGTCAAGGTCTGGTTCTACAATTATAGGAGCTACCCTACTTGGTACATCTAGGTATATAGCAGCAGAATTTTCATTCTTCCTAGCCATACCTACTATGCTGGGTGCCAGCCTACTGAAGCTGCTTAAGGCTGGTTTCGCTTTCACAGGTTTTGAATGGTTTATCATGTTCCTAGGATCCCTTGTAGCCTTTATAGTTTCGGTTATAGTTATAAAGTTCTTTATGTCCTACATAAAGAAACACGACTTCAAGGCCTTTGGTGTATATAGAATCGTACTAGGTATAATAGTATTTATTTACTTTGCAATAGCAGGATAATATATAATAATAAACCAGTCTTCAATAAGTATTGCACTTATTGAAAGACTGGTTTATTTTTTATTTATTATTGATTTGATTTTTATATAGCCTATATAGCTATTATATTCTTTACTGTATTCAGGTACATTAAAAATATATTCTAGTCAATTAGAAGCTTAAATATATCACTAGACTCCTTATCGTAGGAGGCTATAATAGATAAATAGTCCTCTACCCTTGTCATAGCTGTGTACACCTTGTTTAGGTCTCCTACGAAGTCATTTATCTGGTAGTCCTGGTCCTCAGGGCTTACCTTTTGGTTGTATAGCATTTCTAATTCACAGATGATGATAGCCTTGTATGATAGGGATTTTATTGAATATATGTTAGATATAGTCACCCCTGTCTTTGGCGTAAGGTTGGTAACTGTATCATCTGCGTACATATAAGGTATATCTGCATCTTCTAATGACTTTCTCAGCATATACTGGAAGTATATCATCTTTCCATTCTTTAGCTTTTTCTTGTTAAATGGATATACCACCGCTATGTCTTCAGGTCTAAAGCCACAGTCATTTATAAGGTGTTGAATTTCCCATACTACAGAATGAATTTGGTCATCTAGGTCGTCCACCTTGACTATATTTACGTTCATACCACTTTCATATATAGCTTCTGTCTTCATGAATATGGTAGTCGGAATATTGTCTCTTAGGAACCTTATATAGTCGTTTGACCTGTCACAAAAACTATTTATAAAGTCAACCACTTCTCGTGACTGTCTGTAATTCTTTTTTAGAAATAACTCTTCCTCATATTCTATATCTTCTTTTATCCTGCACTTGTATATATTGAGACTATTGTTAATATTATATGACTTACACACATTAACATTAAATACCCTCTTACTCGTATATAGGAACTGGTAAATAAGGTTAATATCCTCTTCATTCATATTTTCTGCTTCGTCTATAAAGATACCCTTAAACATTTTTTTATTCTTTACTGAGTTGTCAACTTGTTTCATTATATTGGCAAAGGCCTTATCATAGTTGGTCTTTACAAGGTTGTAGTCAATCACCAGCTTGTTTATCTTGGCTATCTTGAATATAAAAGAACTGAAGGTATATACCATAATATTATTTGTATCTACCTTTAGTATATCTAAGAGCTCAAGGTACTTGTTGGCCTGCTGCTTAGTGAAGGTCAAGATCAAGAAATTATGGTGGGGATATATTTTGGATAGCTTTATTACCCTACCCATCATAATTGCACTTTTCCCTGTACCTGAGCCCCCAACTATGGAGTGATTTCCATAGTTTACAGAAGCGATATTGAGGATCTGCTCATCATCCATCAAGGCAAACTTGTAGTCTAGGTATTTGTCATGAAAACTGATTCTTTTGAGCTTATCATTTATATTTATGCCCCTAGTCAAGGTAAAGTACTCAGTGCAAATCCTAAATAGGTACATAGACATACTCACCTCATCATTTTCATCTCTTAGATATGGTCCCAGATCGACCTTATCATCATTTATAAGCGCCTTTACCCTAGTACCACATAAAACATTCTCAGCTACAAAGTCATCCATTCCATAGGTATCTTCAATATAGTCAATATATGGCATGACATAAACATAGTTGTAGGATATATTTGGATAATACCTATCCATATTTTCCTTCATGAGCTCATATTCTTCCTTCATTATTTCAAGTATTTCTTCATCTAAGAAGGAAAATAGCTCTTCAGTGGTATCCATAAATTTTATAAATAAGAGTCTATTGTCCCTTATATAGAGCATATCGGTGTTTACCCCCTTAAATGGAACTACTTTAGGCAAGATAAATACATCTTCATCTACATTTTTATATATAAATTCTTCAACTTTTTTTAGTTTTAGAGCGTCAAGGTTTGAAACTATATTTGTAAATTTTTTCAAAACCAGCACCTCCTATTTAGTATTAAATCAAATATATTTACTAAGTATTATACCACAGAATTCCAAATAATAAACTAGAAAGGACTTGACTAAATATCCTTATAAAAATAAAAAGAGGGTATCTATTTACTTAATCTTATAAATAGATACCCTCCTTTCTCGAGGCTTCCCTTATAGGTAAGCTCATTTAAATCTAGCTCGCTTATTTAGCGTAATCAGTAGCTCTTGTCTCTCTGATTATGCTAACCTTGATCTGACCTGGATATTCAAGTTCTTCTTCTATCCTCTTAGTCATATCCCTAGCCAATAAGTGCATTTCTTCATCATTTACATACTCTGGCTTAACCATTATTCTGACCTCTCTACCGGCCTGGATTGCAAATGATTTTTCTACACCTTCGTATGAATTAGTTATTTCTTCAAGCTTTTCAAGTCTCTTTATGTAAGCTTCAAGAGTTTCTCTCCTTGCACCAGGTCTAGCAGCAGAAACAGCATCTGCAGCTGTAACCAAAACAGCCTCAACTGTTTGTGGTTCATAATCGCCATGGTGGGTACTCATAGCATGTATTACATCCTTAGATTCCTTGTACTTCTTTAATAGGTCCATACCTATTTCTATGTGTGTACCTTCAATCTCATGGTCAACAGCCTTGCCAATATCATGTACCAAACCAGCCCTCTTGGCTAGCTTAACATCTGCACCAATTTCCTCAGCCATAATACCTGCTAGGATGGATACTTCTATAGAATGCTTTAATACATTCTGTCCATAACTTGTTCTGTACCTAAGTCTACCTAGTAGCTTGACCAACTCTGGATGAAGTCCGTGTACACCCGTATCGAACATGGCCTGTTCACCAGCTTCCTTAACGATATTCTGTACCTCTTTCTTGGCCTTTTCTACCATTTCTTCAATTCTGGCTGGATGTATTCTACCATCACCAATCAGGTTTTCAAGGGCAATCCTTGCTACCTCTCTCCTAATCGGATCAAATCCTGATAGGATTACTGCTTCTGGAGTATCGTCTATAATCAAGTCTATACCAGTCAATGTTTCCAAAGCCCTGATATTTCTACCTTCTCTACCAATTATCCTACCCTTCATTTCGTCATTAGGTAGGTTAACTACTGATACAGTAGTTTCAGCAACATGGTCTGCGGAACACTTCTGGATAGCGTAACCAATGATTTCCCTAGCCTTCTTTTCAGCTTCTTCCTTGGCCTGAGCTTCCTTTTCCTTGATCATTAGAGACATTTCTCTTCTGACGTCTCTCTCAGCATTAGAAAGTATTATTTCCTTGGCTTCTTCAGTTGTAAAACCTGATATACTTTCCAATTTCTGCTGTTGCTGGACCTTTATTTCCTCTACTTCACTTTCTTTTTTTGCAACCGCTTCATTTTTTTTCTGTAGGTTTGCTTCCTTCTGCTCTAAAGACTGAATCTTCCTGTCAAGAGTTTCTTCTTTTTGTAAAACTCTTTTTTCATATTTCTGTACTTCATTTCTTCTTTCCTTGTTTTCTTTTTCGCCTTCAGTACGTAATCTATGAATTTCTTCTTTAGCCTCTAGAAGTTTTTCTTTCTTAACTGTTTCAGCATCTCTGTTTGCCTTTTCAAGGATTTCTCTAGCTAAATTTTCAGCCTGTCCTATCTTGGCTTCAGAGATGTTTTTTCTGATAACATAACCAATTAATAGCCCTAGTAATACTGCCACTACAGCAGTTATTATTATATAAGGATTAATTGCGTCCACCTCCTTTGTCTTATTCTGTTTTCAAAGTTCATTTTCATTCAATATTCGTTTATTCGCATATCAACAAAAATTATAGCTTTTAAATCATAAATTTTTGTAGGCACATACTCCCACACTCTATTTTATAATCTTTTTAATTTTGTGTCAAGCTAAACATTATTTGCCTATTTTACCTATTTAAATCAAAAGGATTAGGTAAATTCCCAGCTTTTACTAAATTAAAAAATGAATATTTGCCACCTAACTTACATATTTTTAAGTAGTCATTCCAGGCAATATCAAAATCCTCCTGCATTTTTTCATAAAAATTCAAAGCACAAATTTGGGCCAAAACATAGTCTATATAATAGAAGGGATCCTTAAATATATGCCCCTGCCTATACCAATATCCTCCCCTATTTAATATTTCTAAATCGCCATAGTCCCTATAAGGCAAATAATTCTTTTCTAGCCTTGACCAGGTTTCCTTTCTCTGTTCCGGCGTCATATCTGGGTTTTCATATATCTCATGTTGGAAATGATCCACTAGACAGCCATAAGGTAAAAACTTGATTGCAGCCCCATAGTGGTAGGTCTTATACTTTTCTACATCCTGACCAAAGAAAAAGTCCATCCACGGATATGTAAAGAATTCCATGCTCATAGAATGTATTTCACATGAGTCTAGAGTTGGAAAAATTAACTCTGGCATATTTATATGTCTAGACATGTACATCTGAAAGGCATGTCCAGCCTCATGAGTTAAGACGTCAATATCATCAACAGTCCCATTAAAGTTTGCAAATATAAAGGGCATCCTGTATTCATGCAGAACCGTACAATAGCCTCCCATAGCCTTATTCTCCCTAGCCTCTACATCAAATAGACCTCTAGAAAGTAGGAATTCGAAAAATTCCTTTGTTTCTTCAGATAGGCTAGAATACATTGCCCTTCCAGCCTCAAAGATTTCTTCACTGCTCCCTTGTGGCTCGGCATTTCCATCCAAGAATTCAATTTTTTCACAGAAATAGTCTATCTTGTCCCTACCTATTCTTTTGGCCTGGTCATCATATAGGTCTTGGGCTTTTTTTCCATATTTTACAAGAACATTTTTCCTTAAATTAGCCACCATATCCCTATTGTAGTCGGTTCTCTGCATCCTATAATATCCCAAGTCAACAAATGATTTATAACCCATTTTAAGGGCCATCTGGTGCCTTATTTTGACCAGTCTATCAAATATCTGATCAAACCTAGCTTCATTCTCTTCAAAAAAGTGTGTATGGGCTCTTATAGCCTCCTCCCTAACCTTATCATCAAGAGATTCCATGTAAAGATTCATATCTGAAAGGTTGCATATCCTTCCATCAAAGTCTATTTTTGCTGACGCCAATAGGGCTGTATATTCGGACATAAGCTTATTTTCTTCCTGCAAAAGTCCTATTATTTCCTTGGAAAAGCTCTTAACATTGCACTCCATTAGTCCGTAAAATTGCTGACCATACTCCCCTATTATCTGGTCCTTATAATCTATCTTTAAAAGGGTTTGGTAAAGGTTGTAGTCTAGGTCTTGGTATAGGGGACCATACTCATCCCAATATTCATTTTCAGCCATATAAAAGTCG
>NZ_CDRRTB010000099.1:0-5254 GCF_977045075.1 Peptostreptococcus sp.
CCCTAATACCTGTATTATATGATAAAAATGGCATATCACCTACAACTAAGGCATTCTTTGTACCCCTAGCAACTGCAGCTGTGTGGTGGATCATGTCCTCAATAGTTACGCTTAGGGTGTCTTCATATCCTAGCATTACCATACCTAATGAATCACCAACCAAAATTGAGTTTACACCCGCTTCATCTACCAGCTTGGCAGTCGAATAGTCATATGCAGTAAGCATAGTTAATTTTTCACCCTTTTGTTTAGCTTCCTTAAACGTTAAAACTGTATTTTTCATATTTTCTCCCATTTCCCCTAATCCATAACTTGAGGATTAGGACCTTTCAATAATAAATTTTCCAACCTACTATAATCCCTATCACAATTTTTTTCCCTAGCAAGACCTACAAGCTCTAGACTTAAAAGTCTATATATTTTTTCTATATCATCATAGTGATCATGGTCTAAGGCTTTTAGGTGTCTTTCTACAGTACCTAGATCGTTTCTCTCTACAGGTCCAGTCAGAGCATCCTGGGGACCTATTGCAAAAAGCTTGTTCATATTTCCTATAGCCAAGGACTTAAGGGCAGTTAAGGCCTCTTCTTGGCTAAAATTATAGTCACCTAATAGCTTTATAGATATACTTCCCATGGCTATAATTAGGTTACTTATAAATACAGATGAAATATGGTACTTGGTTTTTTCCCTACTCGAGAGAACCTTATACTTATTTCCTTTTGAATCTAAGACCTTAGAAAAAAACTCAATAGCCTCATCCTGTCCTTCTAGTGTAAAAAAGGCACTAGCTAGGTCCTTGTATGAATTTTCCTTGCTTGAAATTGCTAAAATTGGATGCATGGAGCAACCACTGGCTCCCTTAGAAGATATATCGAAGAAAATTTCTGATGACAGTGAGCCACTACAATGGCAAACTATCTTATTTTGAATACTAAATTTTGATATTGTACTCCAGACCTGACTTATTTTATCATCCGGAGTAGTTATAAGTATGACATTACTTTTTTCTACTAACTTTTCAATATTGGTAAACTTACCTGAATTTGTTACCTTTGCAGCATAGGCCGAACTGTCAAGACTCCTACTATAATAACCTACCAGGTTTGTATACTCAAGACCTGACAAGTACCTACCTAGGGACACACCAACCTTACCTGCGCCAATAATTCCTATGTTGTACATTAGTTATCACCTCCAAAGAGTGTAATACTATCAAAAATTATTAAATTATTCAAAATGTGTAGTTTCCTTCGAATACCACCATACAAGTAAAATTTATCATAATCTCAATTAAAAATCAAGAAAAATACTACTTTTTATCACCACTAATCATATATAAAAAATAAAGAGGGTATACCTTGTTTTAGGTTCCCCTCTTATTTTCACTATCTCTTATATTCAATTACAACTCTTCTATATGGGTCTGTTCCCTCACTATAAGTTATTACAAACCTATCGTTCTGAAGGGCTGAATGGATTATCCTTCTTTCATAAGGATTCATAAAGTCAAGCTTCTTAGTTCTCCTAGTCTTAGCAACCTCTCTAGCAGCCTTGTAGCAGTATCTCTTTAGAGATTCCTCCCTCTTGCTCCTATAGTTTTCAATATCTACAAAGACCCTAGTATGTGAGTCCTTATTAAACTTGTTAAGGGCTAGGCCTGTTAAGAACTGAATAGCATCTAGGGTATCACCCCTTCTACCAATCAAACAACTTGCATCGTCGCCACTTATCTTAACCTTTATTAGGTTGTCCTCAAGTACAACATCAACCTCTGCTTCTACATCAGCGTTCTTAAGTAATTCTACTACAAATTCCCTTGCTATCCTTATTTCATCTTCATCTGTTATGTTTACTTTATCTTGTATTTCCTTATTTTCAACCTTGTCCTGGCCACTTGGCTCAGTCTTTAGAAGCTCATCCTCAACTAGGATTTCTTCCTTATTTTCTTCTACTAATTCTTCCCTAGCTGGTTCAGTTTCCTTTGCCACTTCATACTCTAGGCTGAAGACACCACTCTTGGCCCCTATACCTAAAAATCCCTTGCTTGGCTTTTCTAAAACTGTAATTTTAATACTATCCTTGTCTGCCTTAGTAGACTTTAGAAGCTGTTCAACAGCTTCCTCTGAACTTTTTGCGTAAAATACCTTTGATTCCACTATCAACACCCCCTACTACTTATTTTTAAAGCTAGCCTTGCCAGCCTCTTTATCTTCCTTTTCCTGAATCAACTTGGCTTTTAAAGGTCTAGTAATTAGATAGTACTGGAATACAGAGAATATATTACTTACACACCAATATAGAGCAAGAGCTGCTGGTAATACGAATCCCCAATATAGTGACATACCCGCCAATAACCAAGACATCATCTTCATCGGTCCCTCTATCTGGTCCTTAGGAGTCATTACCTTCTGCATTAGGTAGGCACTGACACCTGCAAATACAGCTAGTATATAGTCTGGCTTAGATAGGGCCTTTATCCATAAAAAGTTACCATTTGCTGCCACCATGGCTGCCTTATTGGCAAATACACCATATGTTACAGGATCCTTAAAGACATAGAATAGTCCCATCAGGATAGGCATCTGTATTAGGATTGGCAAACATCCTGATAAAGGATTTATACCTGATTCCTTGTATAGCTTAGATATTTCTTCGTTCTGCTTTTCAGGCTTATTTTTGTACTTAGCCTGGATTTCCTTAATCTTTGGATTGATCTCTGACATAGCAAAGGTAGACTTTGTCTGCTTTACTGTCAAAGGCATCATTATCATCTTTACTATAATAGTAAAGACTATAACAGATAAACCATAGTTACCTATTACACCATATATAGCCTTTAGGGCTATACCAAATAAACTTGCAATCTGTCCCATTATTACCTCCTGGTAAATTATACCTCAACTTTTGAGATAGACCTCCTACTTCAAAGGGTCGTAACCGCCTGGGTGAAAAGGGTGACACTTACTTACTCTTCTAAGAGTCAACCACAGTCCCTTTAGGAAGCCATATTTTTTAAATGCCTGGATAGAGTATTGAGAGCAGGTAGGATAAAACCTACAAGTAGGTCCCTTTAGGGGAGATATAAAAACCTGGTAAAACCTAACCAGACCTATACAGGCCTTGGCTAAGATACTACTGACCTTCTTAAATAATCCTTTAATATTATCTATTAGAAACCTCATAGTCCAAGTCACCTCTTCTTTGATACCTGTTTCTTACTATCCTTCTTAATTATATTGGCCTTCTTACATATATACTTGAGAGACCTTTCAATCTCTCTATAATCCTTGTCAGCAGCACTTACCCTGGCTATAAATACCATGTCATAGCCAGCCTGAACTCTTTCGTCTATATTTAGTCTATAGGCCTCCTTGATACATCTCCTGATCCTATTTCTAACATGGGCCTTGCCCACCTTCTTGGATATTGATATACCAATCCTAGACTTGTCTGACTTGTTCTTCATTGTATATATGACCAAATTTCTGTCGGCCAAAGATTTACCCCTTTGGTAAACCCTTCTGAAATCAGAATCTTTTTTGATTCCGTCGGTGTTATTAAATTGCATCAACAACCTCCACCTTTACAAAAAAAACCACCATAACAGTGGTTTTTCATATTATAAAATTAGAACTAACCTACAAATTAGTGAGTTAATCTGTTTCTACCTTTAGCTCTTCTTCTCTTTAAAACATTTCTTCCGTTTGGAGACTTCATTCTCTTTCTGAATCCATGTTCTCTTTTTCTCTGTCTTTTCTTTGGCTGATAAGTTCTCTTCATCCTTAGAACACTCCTTTCCTTTAATCATCATTGTAAACATAACAATATAATTATAATGATTATATGATTAAAAGTCAATTATTTTTCGTAAATTCATTGAATTTATCCCATTTATATAAGATTTATTATAAAAAATCTACCTACTAAAATTAATTTTCAAACCCACCTATCTTTTTAAATTTTTTTATATTTTTTTTATCAACAATATACAGGATAAATTTATAGGTTTTATCCACACAAATAACTAGATGTTGAAAAGTTGAAAAATAAAGAGTAAATTATCCACATTTTGTTAATAACTTTGTGGACAACTTTTTTTATTATCGGTATATAATGTATATACACTCAAAATAGTGGAAGTTTTCCACCTTGTTGATAAGTATATTTTTTATTCACTATTTATACACAATTGTATATGTATAATTTTTATGCCTAAGTTTTTTTATTCGCAATTATACCATTACTATCAACAAAATATACACAATATATAATAGATAAAGGAGGGTCACTGGTAAATGGATGTGAAAAATTTGTGGACTTCAGCACAACAAAAGCTAAAGGGTGTTTTCCCAAAGGCAATATTTACCCTATACTTAAATGATAATATTGTTCCTATAGCAATTAACAGCAATATTTTATACCTAAGTGGAGATAATAGGTCTAAGGAGTTTTTTGAAAAACAGCAGAAAGAAACTATTTTAGCAGCTTTTGATGAATTGGCAGTAAATGTTAAGGATATCATCGTTTTGACGAATGATGATACTAATGATACTGGAATGAATACAGACCATGAAAAGACCAGTAATACCAATGAAAATAATGAAAAAATAATGGACCTGGCTACAAGTATAGCTAATTCAAACCTAAATCCAAAATATACATTTGATACATTTGTCGTAGGATCAAGTAATGCTATGGCAGTTGCTGCATGTCAAAGGGTAGCTGAATACGACGAGACAGCTAATGATAATCCCTTGTTTTTGTATGGTGGTGTAGGTCTTGGAAAAACCCACCTTATGCATGCTATCGGCCACAGGGTCTTGGAAAGAGATTCATCAAAAAAGATACTATATGTTTCATCTGAAACCTTTACCAATGAGATGGTCACAGCTATAAGAGAAAAGAAGAATAGCGAGTTTAGAGAAAAATATAGGAATGTTGATATATTTATGATAGATGATGTCCAGTTCGTAGCTGGTAAAAACTCTGTCCAGGAAGAACTATTCCATACCTTCAATGATGTACATGGTGCTGGCAAGAAGATTATCCTATCAAGTGACAAGCCACCTAAGGATATACCAGAACTTGAGGAAAGATTAAGGTCTAGGTTTGTATGGGGCTTGATTACAGATATACAGGCACCTGATTATGGTACTAGGATGGCCATCCTGCAAAATAAGGCTGAAAATGACAAACTAGAAATAGATTCAGATGTATTTGAATATATAGCAGACAATGTAAAGTCAAATAT
>NZ_CDRRTB010000100.1:0-5148 GCF_977045075.1 Peptostreptococcus sp.
GGTAAGACTAAGGTGCTGACGACGAGGATTGCCTACCTAGTGGAGGACAAGCAGGTTTTGCCGGCCAATATCCTGGCTATAACCTTTACCAATAAGGCAGCCAATGAGATGAGGGAGAGGGTTGAAAATATAATAGGAGAAAACTCCAGGGAAATGTGGATATCTACCTTCCATTCCTGCTGTGTGAGGATACTTAGGAAGGATATAAATAAGATAGGCTACAACAGGAGCTTTGTTATATATGATGCTTCAGACCAGCTAACCCTGGTAAAAGACTGCTTGAAGGAATTGAATTTAGACGATAAGAAGTTTGAGCCAAAGTCTATAATTTCATATATATCATCAGCCAAGGACAAGCTACAGGGTCCAAAGGAGTTTGCAAGAGAGGCTGAGGGTGATATTTGGCTATCAAAAATTGCGGAGGTATATGCCATATATCAGGATAGGCTTTTGAGGAATAGTGCCCTGGATTTTGACGACCTTATAGTTAAGACTGTAGAACTACTCCAGTCAAGTGAGGATGTCCTAAATTTCTATAGGGGCAAGTTCAAGTATATAATGGTTGATGAGTACCAGGATACATCAAGGGCCCAGTACCAGCTAATCAAGATGCTGGCCCAGGGTCACCAGAACATATGCGTGGTTGGTGATGATGACCAGAGTATATATGGCTGGCGAGGGGCAGATATAAGGAACATATTAGAGTTTGAAAAGGACTATGATGATGTATTTGTGGTCAAGTTGGAGCAGAACTACAGGTCTACCCAGCTAATACTGGATACTGCCAACCACCTGATAGCCAACAATGTAGAGAGAAAGAAAAAGAGGCTGTGGAGTGATAAAAAGGAAGGACAGCCAGTCAAGATAAAGCTACTTAGGAACGAGGTTGAAGAGGCCAGCTATGTGGCCGAGGAAATCTACAACCATTCTATGGAGACCGGTAGACCATTTGAAGATTATGCAGTCCTATACAGGGCCAATGCCCAGGCCAGGGCCATAGAGGATGCCCTAAATAGGTTCCAAATACCATACAGTATCTATGGTGGAACTAAGTTCTACGAGAGAAAGGAAATTAAGGACCTCTTAGCCTACCTAAGGATAATAGTTAACCCACAGGATGATATATCTGTAAAGAGGGTGATAAATGTTCCTAGGAGGGGGATAGGTCTTAGGACAATAGAAAAGCTAGAGGATAGGGCCAGCCTTATGAAGGAGAGCATCTATTCGGTCATTTTGGATGTAGACAATAATTCAGATATATCTACCAAGGCCAAGAAGAGCATCAATGAGTTTTTGGATCTGATCAGTATCTTCAGGACCTTTGTAGATGCCTATTCACCAAGTCAGTTGGTTGAAAAGGTCCTTGATATGACGGGTTACATCCACGAGCTAGAAGAGGTAGTGGCCAAGAACCAGAACCTACAAAACGGCAAGGCTGAGGATGCCCAAGATAGGATAGACAACCTTAAAGAGTTTATATCCATAGCCCTAGAATATGAAAACTCAGACCTAAATAACGAGGAGGAAAAGAACCTTGAAAACTTCCTGGCTACTATTTCCCTATCTAGTGATATGGCTGAAGAGGAAGAAGAGGGCTTATCTAAGGTATCCATGATGACCATGCACTCATCTAAGGGACTGGAATTTCCAGTGGTATTTATAGTTGGTATGGAGGAGAATATCTTCCCTATAGCTAGGGCTATCTCATCAATGTCTGATTCGGACATAGAGGAGGAACGCAGGCTTTGCTATGTTGGCATTACAAGGGCCATGCGTGTACTTTACCTAACATATGTTGCTACTAGGACCCTTTATGGTAAGACGTCTGTAAATATGCGGTCAAGATTTTTGGCAGAGCTACCAGAGGAGACTACAGAGGTATTGGATTCGCCAGTCAAGGTCAACAAGTATGACCATGCCGACTATAGTCTACTCCATAATTATGCAGAGAAGTACAAAAAGCAGATGAATGTGGATAATATAAAGAAGATTGCTAGGAGTGCTAGGCTAAGTGAATTAGATGCAGGTGTGGGCCAGGAGCCTTCTAATGAGGCAAGTGATGTGTCAAATATTGGTGGTGAAGGCAAGGGCTACGATTCCTATGATGCAGATAGCATACCAAAACTTAAGATAGGCTCCATAGTAGACCACCCTAAGTTCGGTGAGGGGTCTATAATCTCAAAGGCTGGAGCTGAGGTTACTATAGCCTTTAAGATAAAGGGAGTCAAGAAAATTAATCTTGAATATACTAATATCAAGGTTTTAAAATACTAAGTTACCAGCTATCCTATATAAGTGAAGAAAGGAACCAGATATGTTGAATGATAATTCATTTGAGCTAGGCCAGGACCTAGTCGATTATATAAATGATAGTCCTACCATGTACAATGCAGTTGAAAATGTGAGGTTATGGTTGGATGAATACAATTTTGAAAGGCTAGACCTTGCTCAGGAGTGGAAGCTGGTCAAGGGTGGCAAGTACTATCTAGTGGTAAATTCATCTTCCATATTCGCCTTTGTGGTTGCAGGTGATAGGATAGAGAAAGAGGGCTTTAGGATAATAGGTAGCCATACAGACTCACCTGGCTTTAAGCTAAAGCCAAATCCTGAAATCAAGCAGAGACAGTACCTAAAGCTAAATGTTGAGCCCTATGGTGGTATGATTTTGAATACCTGGATGGATAGGCCACTCTCCATGGCAGGTAGGGTCTTTACCAGAAATTTTGAGGATCCATTCAAGCCTATTGAGCATATAATCAAGCTTGATAGGCCTATATGTATGATACCAAATTTGGCTATTCATATGAATAGGTCTATAAATGACGGCTATGCCTATAACAAGCAGGATGATATGACTCCTATTGTACTAGAGTCATATGAAGGGGATGAAAAGGACTATATTAGGTCCCTAATCCTTAGGGAGATAAATATGTCAGGCAAGGAAAAAGTATCTCTTGAGGATATTTTAGACTATGATTTGTACCTGTATGAGTATGAAAAGGGTAGCTTGGTAGGAGACGAGAAGGAGTATATATCCTGTGGTAGGCTAGACAACCTAGCCTCTGTCCATGCCAGTATATCAGCCCTTTTATATAGCGGTAGTTCAGCTAGGAGTATTTGCAATGAGGACATAGATATCAGTTCATTTAGAAATGTTATGTCTATAAATGATGCTGGTATGGACCAGTCATCTCAAGAAAAGGCTAGGTTTGAAGGAGTTAAATTAGTTGCAGCCTTTAACAATGAAGAGGTTGGCAGTCAGACTAGGCAGGGGGCTGATTCCCAGTTATTGATTAATATTCTGGAGAGGATAGCCCTAGGGTTAGGAAAGACTAAGTCTCAGCTACTTAGGTCCTATGAATCATCCTTTATGATATCAGCAGACCTTGCCCATGCAGTCCATCCTAATAAGTCGGCCCTGGCAGATCCTACAAATAGACCAGTTTTTGCAGGTGGTCCAACTATCAAGTCCCATGCAGGTCAGGCATATGCGAGTGATGCCTATTCTGTGGCAGTCTACAAGGACATATGCGATAGGAATGGTATTAAGTACCAGACCTTTGCAAACAGGTCAGACAAGGCCAGTGGGTCTACAATAGGTTCGATTACTGCATCCTACCTACCTATAGCCATAGTAGATGTGGGCATGCCTATTTTGGCCATGCACTCGATCAGGGAGCTGGGCCATATAGATGACTATAGGTCCTACTATGAAAGTTTTTATAGGTTTTTTGACCTATAATGAAATATAGACAGGCATCTAGGTATGGTATAGGACTAGGATATATAATATAGCCTATATTATCCAGTCTGGATTTACCATTGATATTGAGGCGAATTTATATTAAATTTTGAGATTTTCCTATTAAAAAAACTAGTCCAGAGCCTTGTGGCCTGGACTAGTCTTATATTTAAGATATTTTATTTGACTATACTGTTTCTGGTTCTGGATAATCAACACCAAATGTGTCGACAGTAACCTTCTTGATTTTCTGGTCAACTACTGGCTTGTCACCGAAAGTAGTTTCTGTTCCAGCTATTTCATCTACTATATCCATTCCTTCTACAACCCTACCAAAGCCGGCATACTGGCCATCTAGGTGAGGAGAGTTCTGGTGCATGATAAAGAACTGAGATCCTGCTGAGTTAGGATTCATAGCCCTAGCCATAGATAGGACACCTCTTTCATGCTTTAGGTTGTTAGTGAAGCCATTCATTGTGAATTCACCGGCTATTGTATAGCCAGGTCCACCCATGCCTGATCCCTGAGGGCATCCACCCTGGATCATGAAGCCATTTATTACCCTATGGAAAATTAGGCCGTCATAGTAACCCTTCTTTATTAGTGAGATAAAGTTGTTTACTGAGTTCGGAGCTATATTTGGCAATAGTTCTGCCTTGATTACACCGCCATTTTCCATTTCTATTGTTACTAGTGGATTTTTAATTTCCATTTTACACCTCTTTTTATAATTTTTCTATTTCAGGAGTTAGGTTTGGAACTAACTGCTTCTTTCTAGATACTAGACCCTCTACAAAGGCACCCTGAACTGGTTCTACCTTGAAGGCATTCCTTACTATTTCATCTGGAGACTTGTATAGTAGGTAAGATCCCTCATTGATGATATCTGTGATAGCTAGGTATAGCATATCATAGTCAGTGCTATTGATGTAGTCTAGGTATTCATCCTTTTTGCTTAGGACAGAGTCTATATCAAGAGTCATTACCTGACCAATACCAACCTTCTTGCTTCCCATATCAAAGGCCTTAAAGTCCATATTTACTATTTCTTCTATGCTGTAGCCCTCTAGTGAAGTACCAGCCTTAAACATTTCCATACCATAAGCTTCATAGTCAACACCAGCTATCTTAGATAGGTCCTTACCAGCTGCTATATCATCTTCAGTAGTAGTTGGTGACCTGAATATTAATGTATCAGAAAGAATTGCTGACAACATTAGGCCTGCAATTGGCTTAGTTATTTCTACATCATTTTCCTTGTACATATAGTAAAGGATAGTGTTTGTACATCCAACTGGTCTAAGAGTTACGCTTAGTGGAGCTGGAGTAGCTATTCCACCTAGCTTGTGGTGGTCAACTATTTCTACTATTGTAGCATTTTCTAGTCCGTCAACACTCTGGCCATA
>NZ_CDRRTB010000101.1:0-5052 GCF_977045075.1 Peptostreptococcus sp.
TTTTTAGGATGGCAGCACATATATCTATCATAGAATAGTCCTCTTCATTACAGAAGTCTTCTATCCACTGGACATGCTTGGCTATATTACCTTCCTGTAGAGTTTCCTTTACCCCTTCAAAGAACTGACTAACCTTCTTTTGCTCTACATCATTTACGGATGGGATATCATGCTTTACTATCTTTGACTTGGTATATCTCTCTATATCTTTCAGCTTTCTCATTTCCCTACCAAAGGCAAAAGAAAAGGCTATGCCCTCTCTACCTGCCCTACCTGTCCTACCTATTCTGTGAACATAGTACTCGTCATCCTGAGGTAGTTCATAGTTTATTACACACTCTACGTCATCGATGTCTATACCCCTGGCAGCCACATCTGTCGCCACAAGTATATCAATTGTGCCAGCCCTGAACTTGTCCATAACTATATCTCTCTGAACCTGCTTTAGGTCGCCATGTAGGGAGTCAGCCCCGTAGCCTCTTGCCTGTAGGCTTGATACTAGCTCATCTGCACCCTTCTTAGTGTTGGTAAATACTACTGTTAGCTTTGGGTTGTATACATCTAATAGCCTCGTTAAAACCTCCAGCTTGTTGGACTTTCTAGTCTCTATATAGTACTGCTTGATATTTGAAACTGTAAGAGTCTTTCTTACTACCTTGATATGGACAGGGTCCTTTTGATACTTCTTAGTAAGCTCTAGGATAGGTCTTGGCATAGTAGCCGAGAATAGGGCTGTCTGTCTTTCTTCTGGCACATTTGATAGGATAGTCTCTATATCCTCCCTAAAGCCCATATCTAGCATCTCATCTGCCTCATCCAATACGACCATCTTTACCTGGTCTAGCTTTAGTGTCTTCCTATTAATATGGTCGATTACACGACCAGGTGTACCTATTACTATCTGTACACCCCCCTTTAGAGCCTTTATTTGCCTGTCTATAGGCTGTCCACCATATATCGGTAGGGTACGGATACCCTGCATATATTTAGCAAGCTTTCTGACCTCTTCAGACACCTGTATAGCTAATTCTCTAGTTGGACACAATACAATTGCCTGTAGTTTTCTATTATCTTTATCAATATTTTCTAGGATTGGTATACTAAAGGATGCTGTCTTTCCTGTTCCAGTCTGGGCCTGACCTATTACGTCATGACCTTCTATCATTCTAGGTATGGCCTGGGCCTGAATTGGAGATGGCTCTTCGTAGCCTAGATCCTCTATAGCTCTTTTTATTTCTTCGCTTACTTGTAATTCACTGAATTTTGATATTTCCATATATTTTCCTTTCCTTGTACATACATTGTACACATTCCTGTTATTATACATCTAACGAGAAAAAAAATCAATCATTTCTGTATAAAAAGGTCCCCTAAATCCTATAAAACTTTATTTATATTTAAAATGTTTCACCCTTCTTAGAGACCTATTTTTCAAGGCTTTTTGTACAAAAAATCCCCCCTGATGACATCACCAAGGGGGAAATATATATTTTTCTATGGTCTATTACAAATAGCTGTTCTCTTATATCTGTATTCAGTCTTCTACTATTCTACAGTAAATACAATTTCAGTATCATTGGCTCCATCAAAATGGAATACTGCTGTATATTCACCTGCTTCAGTAAAATACTGAGCCTTTATAGATAGCATCCCCAGCCCCTTTAAGTAACTGTAGTCCTTGCTATTAAGTGCTAGTCTTTCCTTGTTTGGCTTTACTATATCTACACTAGCAACTTCTGGTCCACCTAGGCCCTGGATATCGAACTTGGCTTCGTCATTTACCCTCATCACTCTAAATGAACCCCAAAGACTTAATTCTAGTCTCTGGGGTTCCCCTTATTTATATCTAACCATCAATAAATTTTTTCCACTTTTCTAGGTCTCTTTTTCCTATGTCTAGACCCTGCCTATAGAGGCCTTCTAGAACCTCTACATTCTTCTCCCTATTGGTAACCTTCATATCATCTGGATATACTACATAGGCCTTACCCTGGGCCTCCAGCCTGTCTATTAGGTCACAGGTATCATTATATACCTGGGGTCTTTTAAGTATCCTATCTATAAGGCCTGGATACTTTCTAAAGTACCAGCTTATCAGGCCTGGATGCTTGACTGGTTTCTTTCTGTAGGACCTTTCCTGGGTCCTGACTATAAAGAATTTATCATAACCCTCTTCCATGGCAATATCTAAGGGTATTCCACCTAGGACACCACCATCATAGTAGATTTTTCCCTCGTAGTGGGTTGGTGGCATAATAATTGGCAAAGATGATGATGACCTTACTATCTTCATAAGGTCTGATAATTCTTTTATGTCTCCATTGGCGAAGACTCTTGGCCTATTTGCCTCAAGGTCATAGGCAATTATCCTGAACTTGGTTGGGTTGGCCATAAAAAAGTCAAAGTCCAAGGGTAGGGCCTGACCTGGCATGGAAGTATGCTCATATATGTACTCTGAATTGAAAAACCCCTTACCTCTTAGGAAGGTCTTCCAACCACCGAAGTTTGGGTCTGCTGCCAGCTCAACAAAAGACCTCTTGGTCCTTACCCTGTCCCTAGCAATATAGTTGACCGTCATACTTGAACCAGCAGATATACCTGCTACATAGTCAAAATATATGCCATTTTCAAGTAGGGTGTTAGAGATACCGCAAGAAAATGCAGCCCTCATTCCCCCACCCTCAAAAATTAGGGCTATTTTTTCTACATTTGTCTTTATATCATTTATATTATTCTTGGTCTCCATAGTCTATTACCTCCATTACTGAAGCCTCGACTGCCGCCTTGATTAGATCCTCTACATCCAGCTTGGACTCTGACTTTTCAATACGCTCTAACCTAGGCTTAGTCACTGGCTTCTTTGGTGAAAATAGGGCACAGCAATCTGTTTCTGGTATGATTGAAGTATCATAGGTACCTATCTCTTCAGCCAACTTTATAATTTCTACCTTGTCCATGGCAATCAAGGGCCTGAATATAGGTAGAGATACAGCAGCATTAGTACACACTATACCCTGCATGGTCTGGGATGCAACCTGGCCTATGCTTTCACCTGTTATCAAGGCATCGCAATACCTTGACCTTCCTATTTCCTCTGCTATCCTCATCATAAATCTCCTAGACAAGATAGTAGTTTCTTCTTCATTACACTTTTCAGCTATGGCCTTTTGTATATCCAGTATATTTACCATGTGTAGCTTTATTGGTCCACAATACTTTGATAGAATCCTAGCTAGGTCTCTTACCTTTTCCTGGGACCTTTCATTAGTAAAGGGATATGAATGGAAGTGGACTGCCTCTATGTCTACCCCCCTCTTAGCTACTAACCAAGATGCAACTGGACTGTCTATACCACCAGACAAAAGGGTAATGGCCTTGCCATTAGTTCCAAGTGGTAGTCCACCATATCCAGCAACTGCATCTGTATACACTAGGATATGTTCCTTCCTATACTCACATGTAATTGTCAACTCAGGGTTTCTAACATCAACCTTTATATTAGGATCATTAAGCTTGCTCAATACGTAGCCCCCAATATCTATACTCATTTCCTGGGAAGTCAGCCTAAAGGACTTGTCCCCTCTCTTTGATGCTATCTTGAAAGTCTTGGCACCCTGGGCTACCTTTTCTTTAAGCATATATAGGGCAGTTTCCTTCAATAGGTCATAGTCCTGGTCCCTCTTTATAGCTGGACAAATACCAACTACACCAAAGACCTTCCTTACTTCCTCTATAACCGCTTCATAATTAGTGTCATCTACATCTATATATATTCTTCCGTATTCCTTGTATACGTTGAATTTGCCCATTGGCTTCAACATATTCCTTATATTTCTTATTAGCTTATTTTCAAATATATACCTATTTTTACCCTTTACTCCTATTTCACCATATTTGGCTATCAATATATTATACATTTGCTTTCTCCTTCGTTTTCCTTGGCCTTGATCAAGTCTAGCCCTACTTATAGACTAGTCTATACCGGTCTCAAGTAAATAACAAGACCTATCTCTTATTTTTCTTAGCAAAAAACCTAATCATTTCTATGTGCTTTTGTAATTTTTCTACAACATAGTCTATTTCTTCCTTAGTATTATCCTCTGATAAACTAAATCTTATCGTTCCATCAACCTGTTCAGGACTCAAGCCTATAGCATTTAGGACATGGCTACCCTTCTTCTTGGCTGAGCAGGCTGAACCTGTAGAAACAGATATACCCTCATCATCCAAGTAGTGGAGCAGAACTTCCCCCTTTACTTGGTCAAAGCTTACATTCAATACATGGCAAACCCCTCTTAGGAGGTCAGAGTTAAGCCTTATACCATCTATCTTTTGGGAAATCCTCATATATAGGTAATCCTTGTTGTCCCTTATTTTTTCTATATTAGCATCAAGGTCTTCAAAGAGGATTTCTATTGCCTTACCTAGTCCATATATACCAGGAACATTTTCAGTTCCAGACCTTAGATCAAACTCTTGTCCACCACCTCTTAATAAGGGCTTGAACCTGTTTAGGTCCTTTACATACATAAAACCTATCCCCTTAGGTCCATGAATTTTGTGACCACTGACAGTCATAAAATCAGCCCCTATATCCTTGATCTTAAAGTTAATCTTACCATAGGCCTGGACAGCATCTACATGGAAAAATACCTGGTCATGCCTAGATACTATCTCACCAATCTGCTGGACCGGCTGAATAGACCCCAATTCATTATTGACGTACATTATACTTACCAGGCAGGTCCTATCTGTAATTGCCTCTTCCAATTCATCCACATTTACCTGGCCTGTTTCATCTACTCCTAGGATTGTTATCTCAAAACCTTCCTCTTCTAGAGACTTTACAGTGTTTAAAACTGCAGGATGCTCTATACACGAAGTGATGATATGGTTCCTTCTCCTCTTATTAAGACCGGCCACGCTACGTATGATTGCATTGTTACCTTCTGTCCCCCCTGATGTAAATATTATTGATTTATCTTCAACTCCTATAGTCTTTGCTATATTTTCCCTTATTTTCTTTATCTTTTTTTCAACCAAAAAGCCCTT
>NZ_CDRRTB010000102.1:0-5036 GCF_977045075.1 Peptostreptococcus sp.
TTTCATATGCTGCAGTACCCTGAGGGAAGTGACCATCTTCACGACCATTGAATGCAGATACTGGTAAAGAGTTACCTTCAACTGCTGTCATCGGTCTAAGTATATTCTTGATGAATTCTGGTTCACCTATAGTAGCTAATTCAGCTTCATCAACTGCATCAGCCCAAGCGGCTGGGACATCAATCTTAACTAGAGCATTTATACCCTTTTCAACTGCTTCGTTATTCATGTTAACAATCTTGTCACCCTTCTTACCATAAGTCTTCTTTATAGAATCCTTTAAGTAAGCAACAGCATCATCTACTGGTATGATATCTGCCAACTTGAAGAATGCTGACTGACAGATCATGTTTATTCTATTTCCTAGTCCTATTTCCTTAGCTATATTTACAGCATCAAGAGTATAGAATTCAATTTCATTTCTAGCTATATATCTCTTAAGAGCAGCTGGTAGGTGTGTATCTAATTCTTCTGGAGACCAGATAGTGTTAAGTACAAATGTACCACCCTTTCTTAATCCCTTGATTACATCATACTGGTGTACATAGCTCTGCTTATGACATGCAATGTAATCAGCTTCATCTAATAGGTAAGTTGATCTAATTGGAGTATCACCAAATCTTAAGTGAGACATAGTTATACCACCAGACTTCTTAGAGTCGTAGTCGAAGTATGCCTGTACATACTTGTTAGTGTTGTCACCGATGATCTTTATAGCCTGCTTGTTAGCACCTACAGTACCATCAGAACCTAGACCCCAGAACTTACATCTTACTGTTCCTGGATGAGCTATTCTAACTTCCTTGCTAGCCTTGATTGAGTGATGAGTTACATCGTCAACAATGCTTAGGGTAAATCTATCCTTTGGCTGGTCAGAAGTTAAGTTTTCAAACGCTGCCAATAGGTCAGTTGGTATAGTATCCTTAGAACCTAGACCGTATCTACCACCTATTATCATAGGAGCATTTTCTTTTCCATAATAGATATCTCTTACGTCAAGGTATAGAGGTTCTCCATTAGCACCCGGTTCCTTAGTTCTATCTAGAACAACAATTCTTTCTACTGTCTTAGGCATAGCTGCTAGGAAGTGATCCTGAGAGAATGGTCTATAAAGGTGAACCTTAACCATACCATACTTACCACCATTAGCATTTAGTACGTCTATTAATTCTTCAGCAGCTTCTGTAACAGAACCCATAGCAACCATTACATACTTAGCATCTTCAGCACCATAGTAGTCAAATAGGCTGTGTTTTCTTCCTGTCATTTCTGACATCTTATCCATGTACTTTTCAACTATACCAATCATGTTGTCATAGTACTTGTTAGACGCTTCTCTAGTCTGGAAGTAAATATCAGGGTTCTGAGCAGTACCTCTAGTTACTGGAGAATTTGGAGAAAGAGCCCTATCTCTAAAGTCCTTTACTGCATCGAAGTTTAATAACTTAGCATAGTCTTCATTTTCAAATAATTCTACCTTCTGTATTTCGTGAGACGTTCTAAAACCATCAAAGAAATGTATGAATGGTAGTCTACCTTCAATAGCTGCATAGTGAGCTACTGGAGCTATATCGGCAACTTCCTGTACTGAACCTGAAGCTAGTAAACAACATCCTGTCATTCTAGCAGACATAACGTCCTGATGGTCACCGAATATTGATAGTGCCTGAGCCGCAAGTGCTCTTGCAGATACGTGGAATACACCTGGTAGTAATTCACCTGCACACTTGTACATGTTAGGTAACATTAATAGTAGACCCTGAGATGCAGTGTAAGTAGAAGTAAGCGCACCTGATGCCAATGAACCGTGGAAAGCACCAGCTGCTCCACCTTCAGACTGCATTTCTACAACTTCTACAACCTGTCCAAATATGTTCTTTCTACCCTGTGATGCCCATTCATCAACAACTTCTGCCATTGTAGATGATGGAGTGATTGGATATATAGCAGCTACATCTGTAAAACTATAAGATACATGAGCAGCAGCTGTATTTCCATCAACTGTTTTCATAAATTTAGCCATTTTTTTCCTCCTTAAGAAAATAAGAATAAGTATATTGTTTCTTGTATACAATATGGAATACACTAAAACTGTCTTTACCATCATTAATGTAAACTATATAAATAAATTATATACTAGTCGCATTTGATAATAGAAAAACAAAAAAATAGTGTATACTAAATTAATTAATAAAATTTACAATTGGTATGCTTAGGAAAACTTTTTTAAAGTTTTCGTAGGCTTCTAATCGTTTAGACTCATTATACTAAAAAAAAACCAAAAAATCAACTTAATAATAAAAATTCATTTGTCTATTTATAGACATTCAAAATGTCTATAAGCATATTAAATTTAATACCTTGTTTATATAGTGTTTAGGGCTTTCTCTCATTGAATCTAAAACAACTTTTCACTAATAATTTTAAATATATTGTTGCAATATTTCTAATCATATTAGTTATTCCCATTTTTTTCATAAAAAAACAAGCTAATTGGTGTTAAACAATTAACTTGTTTTTAACTATCATTTTATTTTTTATTTCTCAATTAATAATCCATATCTCATTTGAAATTGAATAAAATAAATTCAAATATTCAATTTAAGTCGATGGTTTTATTGTGACAAGGAGTATATCATCACTCTTATCTTCATCGAAGGTGTGTTCTTTAATTGCCCTGTCAAGTAAGTCCAAGAAAAGCTCCTTCTTATCATCAATATGCTCTACAAAAAATTTTTCTAGCCTTGATAGACCAAACTCTTCCCCCTTAGAATTTTTAAGTTCAATTATACCATCAGTAAAAAGGAGTAGCCCTTTCAGGTTCTTAATATTTATTTTCATATTTTCATACTTTGTGTCATCTAAGATTCCAACTGGTATACCCTTTTTATCCTCTTCATAGCCCATAGGCTTGTTGTCCAGGTCAACTAATATAGGAAGATAGTGTCCAGCATTAGCTATGGTCATTAATCTTTCATGCTTACTAATAGTTCCTACTAGAGCGGTTGAATAAACCCCCATCTTATCGAATTCGTCATAAAGGAACTTATTCATCTTTGTTAAAAGCTCAGCTGGGCTTTTAACATAGCTAAGTAAGGCATTAAAGGCCCCCTTCATAATCGCAACAATATAGTTAGATATAATACCATGTCCCATTACATCGGCTATTATAAATACTATATTTTCATTAGTTTCAATCGCATAGTGAAAGTCTCCCCCAACTACCTTGGCTGACTTATGATAGTAGAAAATATCCTTACCATTGACTGTTTTAACGTTATTTTGTTTCATTATCAGTTCTTGCTGCTGCTTCAAAACATTAAGATCATTATCTATAGACCTATGTTTTTCATAATTAAGCGTATACTCGTAGGATTGCATACTCATACCTATCTGCTTAGATATAGCTGAAAGTGTATTCTGGTCGTCCTTAGTATATTTATTGTCGCTTATACACCATAGGATTAGCTGGGTCTTTGAATCTATAATAAACTTATAGTAAAGATAGTATCTAATTCCCTTATCATTCGTCTCACCTAGGTAATCACTTTCACCAAAGGCAGACATCTTGTTTTTCCTTATTACCTCTGGAATCAATTTATTCATAAAGTTGGACTCGCTAGCGGGTTGAACTATACTTATTTTTTGGCCCACTATATCCCCCTTATTATCAAGGTGGTATACATTCAATAAACATGATGAACTATTTGTACTCTCCTTAAGTATGCTTGCCATCCTAGTAAGATAGTTATGCATATCCTTAGTAGAATATAGCTGCCTCGAAGCCTTATTCACGCTTGTAATTGATTTTCTCAGCTTGTTTATAAGCTTATTAATCCCATTATTTTTTTGTGTAATAGAAATCGACAGGGTCATAAGTGAAGCTACCTGAGTAATGAAGTCTATATCATCGTCAGTTAAAACATCACTTTCGCTTAGGTAACAAGTCATAAAGCCTACTGTCTTACGATTTATTACAAAAGGAAAAACTGCCCTTCCAACATAATTTTCACTAGTTGCAAGTTCTATTTCTTTAGCTGCCCTAGGGTCTTCAAAAATATTTTCTACAATAACGACCTTCTGTTCTTTTACAGCCTCATGTATATAGTCCGGATATATATCAAAGTCTATCTTAACACCATATTTTTTATCTGGCTTAAAAAGTTGAGGTATGTACTCAAGGGTTGCAGAGCAAACTAAGTGTGCATAATTATAGTCATTTCCATAAAAAAGGTTTACACAAGCTTTGGTTGGATGTACAACGTTAAGCATCTTGCTAATAATCAAGTCTTTGACATCGTAAAAACTATCTGCACTTGTTACTATCTTTGTTATCTCAACAAGGTTTTTCATTCTCTCAATATTACGCATATTACTCCTCCCCTCTTCAATATTAAGTCTATTATACTACATTTTTAGTGAAAAAAAGTAAATTTTATAAATTATTTATTATCATTAACTAGCTTTTTTTATTCTTTTATTGTAAAATTAAAGTAGAGGTGATGCAGATGAAGTTTTTGGATCTTAGTTTAAAGCATCGTTACGACATCTATAGCCGCACAAAAAAAGTATTGAGAAAGTACCAGAAAGGAATAATATCTGGAAAACTAACAGCAGATAAGTTTGCTGATAATATGTTAAAAGATATATCCATGATCGCTTATTTAGATGAAATAGGAATAACTGTAACGGATTTCAGGGATGCATATAAGGAGTATGTACAAACCCTTATACTTATACAAAATGACTGCTTAGCATACCACAAGCAGAAAGCGCCTTCCTACTATTCAAAAAAAGCTGACTACACTAGTATTTTTAAACTAAACACCTTGTTGGCCGAATGTGGCTATAATCTTTCTATACCCGCTCAATATTTAACTGAATGGGATGTAGACTGCATAGAAAGGTTTTTAGAAACGGGCAATATAGATATTGGTAACGAAAAGATTTACAATTATATTACTAGCCTATAGGTAAATCTATTGTTCTCCTATAATTTGCTAAAATGAAAAGATAGGGTGAACTTAATTATTTGT
>NZ_CDRRTB010000103.1:0-4925 GCF_977045075.1 Peptostreptococcus sp.
CTAAGACCAACTACAAAAATACATAAGAAACTATTATTAATAAATATACAAAAAAATGCTATATATTTGATGATACCGGTTATTATGTTGAGCTTATCACTGTCTAGATATGTAGATAATATTAATAGAGATTATTTTAATAAGAATGTTGATTCTTCAGTAAATTTTCTTATGGGAAGAGAATATCACCTTACAAACCTAAGTAATATTTATAGACCAAAATCCAACTTGAATGATAGAAATATAGGTAGGTTTAGAGATGATAATAGAATTAAAAATATTGTTACGAAATCTAGTAAAGAGGCCTATTTTATCAGTGATGGAAAGATGTTCAATGAATACTTTTTAAACGATAGAGATTTAAATGGTAGAGAAATAAAAACAGTTATCACAGGAGTAGATGATGACTTCCTAATAAAAAATGGGTTTATAAGAAATAATAAATTTAAATCTACTTCAGAATACCCGGTAGCCTATCTTAGATCGAAGGTCTATAATAAATTAGAAACGAAGATGATACCAATTATGAAAAATATAAAAGTTGGAGATGTAATAAAGATCAAAGTTGCCCAATACTCCAATGGAAGAGAAGCCTACAAAACGAAAAAAATTATTGTTGGTGGATTTATTGATGATATAAAATGGTCAAGAAAAGTAGCTTCACAGGTGCTACTTCCTGAAATAATCACTGATACAGATAATTTTAAGAAATTAGTAGGATATGGAGGTGCTGATGAAATAAATTTCAATTATAATAGCAATAGTAAAAATCTAAGAGCATATATGGATAAAGTCTTAGGAAAGAATAACTACAAAACTATATCCGAAACCGAATTTAAGTATATTGATCAATATGACCATAGATTATATTTAAAAAAAATTATTATAATTATTATTTATATTTCAGTGCTGTCAATAATAACAATATATACAAGCTTAAATATGATTTTTGAACAAAGAAAAAGAGAAAATACTATAATGAGGTATATTGGTCTATCGAAAAAGAATATGATACTTATGTATATCAAGGAAAGTGTATTCTGGGCGATAGTATCAGGGGTAATAATGTTTGGAATAGTATTGTATAAATCAATTTATGACTACTTAGTTCATATAAAATATCTTGGTGGCGGATATAAAATGGTATTTAGCTTTGAGACGGTATCATTAGCAACATTATATGTAAGTGTATTGTTTGTTTTGGTTTATATTGTAGTTTTAAAAAAGAGGATTGAAGAGTAAAATATCATATATTAAAATAAACAATATGCAGTTAGATAAATTATTAATATATGATTTAGGAGAGGTGTAATGTTATTAGTTGCTATTATAGATAATGGCGTTGATTTTTTTGATGAAGAAGTTAAAAGAATGAAAGAGGAATAAACTATGAAAAAATTATTAGCAAATAACATAAAAAAATATTATGGCAAAGACGATTGTATAGTAAAGGCGGTTGACGATATTTCTTTAGAAATTGAATGTGGAAAGTTTACTTCAATTGTAGGTACATCGGGTAGTGGAAAATCAACATTACTTCACTGTATGGCTGGCCTTGATAAACCAACATTTGGAAATGTGTATCTAGGAGAGAATGATATTTATACACTGAGTGATGATGAGTTATCTAAAATAAGAAGACAAGAATTTGGATTTATATTCCAAAGCTTTAACCTAATACCAGTCCTTAATGTTTATGATAATATAATCCTACCAATCCAGCTAGATGGAAAGAAGGAAGACAAGGAATATATTATGGATATAGTAAAAAAGGTTGGACTAGAAGACCAGCTAAAGAAGTTCCCTAATGAATTATCGGGTGGTCAGCAGCAAAGGGTGGCAATTGCAAGGGCCCTATCCAACAAGCCTGCTATAATATTCGCAGACGAGCCTACAGGCAACCTTGATAGTAAGACTACTGAAGAGGTAATGAGTCTGCTTAGGTCTACTGTAAAAGACCTAAACCAGACCCTACTTATGATAACTCATGATGAAAATATAGCAAGGCAGGCGGATAGGCTTATTACTATAAGTGATGGAAAAATAATAAGTGATGAAAAAAATTGTAAATAGTATTTATATTTCAGTGCTGTCAATAATAACAATATATTATACAAGCTTAAATATGATTTTTGAACAAAGAAAAAGAGAAAATACTATAATGAGACATATTGGTCTATCAAAAAAGAGTATGATATTTATGTATATCAAGGAGAGTATATAAAGGCCAATACTAATATAAAGAATATTATAATTGTAGGTGGAGAAAAGTCTATATCAAGCTCTGTAGAAGATGAGTTAAAAGCTCTTAGATAGACAAAATAGAAGATAAACATTGATATTAAAAAAGCCTTGGTTAAGAAAAATTCTAACTAAGGCTTTTTAATATAATATATTCACCTAAATCCACAATCTAAAGTGGATTTTTAGAAGGCTTACCGGCTTTTCTTGGATACTTAGCCGGAGTGAGCTCTTCCTTTTTGAAGACCAGTATATTATGCTTTAATTCCTGGTCTGGTAGGCTGACATCTATCCTTTCAACCAACTTAACACCAAGTATCTTCATGGCGTTTTTAGCATCTTCTAATTCTGCATCTACACCAGGTCCCTTTAGGCATATAAAGAAACCACCGACCTTTACATAAGGGACACATAGCTCTAGTAGGATGGGTAGACTGGCTACTGCCCTCGCTGTTGCTATATCGTATTTTTCCCTATGGTCTGGTTTCTGGGCCATATCTTCAGCCCTGCCATGGACATAGTCTATACCATCTAGGCTTAGTTCTTGGCCAACTGCCTTTAGGAAGTTGATTCTCTTGTTAAGAGAGTCTAGTAGGGTCAACTTGATCTTCGGGTTACAGATTTTAAATGGCAGGCCTGGAAAACCAGCTCCTGTACCAACGTCTATAACTGATAGGCCATCACCAATATAGCCATTTTTAAATATGGCAACAGAGTCCAAAAAATGCTTGATATATACTTCTCTTTGCTCTGTGATGCCTGTTAGGTTCATATGCTGGTTGTATTCTACGAGGACCTGTCTATATTTTTCAAACCTATCCACTATTAGGTCATCTACCTGGATTGAAAAATCAGCCAGTCCTTTTTTTAGTAATTCTATATTTTCAATGTTTTGATTCATTTAAGCCTCCAAGTCTTCAAATTAATCAAATAAAGACATTTTGTCTTTTACTGGCTAGTAGGCATATAATGAAAGACCTACTAGTAGTTTCCTATTTTTTTCTTCTTGCCTGCTCTAGGTAGATTAGTAGGACAGATATATCAGCAGGTGATACACCAGATATTCTAGATGCCTGACCGATTGATGTAGGCTTGATGGCATTTAGTTTTTGTCTTGCCTCTATTCTTAGACCTTCTATTTCGTCATAGTCTAAGTCTGGTCTTAGTTTTTTCTTTTCTAGCTTTCTAAACTGGTCAATCTGCTTCATCTGTTTGCTGATATAGCCTTCGTATTTTATCATTATTACAGCCTGGTCTTTGACTTCATCGGATAGGTCCTTGTCTGATCCCTTACCAACCTCTTCAAGTAGGCTGTAGTTTACTTCCGGCCTCTTTAGAAACTCATATAGGGACAAGCCATTGTTTAGGCCAACTATACCCCTTTCCTCCAGGATATGGTTGATTTCCTTAGGGGTTATCCTATCATTTTTTAGTCTCTCTATTTCTTCCTCAACATCGGCCTTTTTCTTTAGGAACCGGTCGTATCTTTCTTGACTTACAAGGCCTATATCATAGCCCTTTTGAGTCAGTCTCATATCGGCATTGTCCTGTCTTAGGTATAGCCTATATTCAGCCCTGGATGTCATCATCCTGTAAGGCTCATTAGTTCCCTTTGTTACTAGGTCATCTATTAGGACACCTATATAGCCATCAGACCTATCTAGTATCAGGGCTTCCTGGCCCCTTATTTTTAGGACTGCATTAATACCTGCTATTAGACCTTGGGCTGCAGCTTCTTCGTAGCCTGATGTGCCATTGAACTGGCCTGCTGAGAATAGATTTTCCAAGCCCTTTATTTCTAGGTTCTGCTTTAGCTGGGTTGGATTTATACAGTCATATTCTATGGCATAGGCAGGTCTCATCAATTTAGCATTTTCTAGACCCTTGATAGACTGGTACATCCTTACCTGCATATCTAGGGGGAAGCTAGTTGATACACCCTGTATGTACATCTCCTTTGTGTCTAAGCCCTCTGGCTCTATAAATAGCTGGTGGGTTTCCTTGTCGTTGAACTTTACTATCTTATCCTCGATGGAAGGACAGTACCTAGGTCCTGTACCCTCGATATTTCCACTATACATGGCAGACTTTGTAATATTATCCTCTATTAGTTTCTTTGTTTCAGGAGTAGTCCTAGTAAGGTAGCAAATAATCTGGTCCCTTTCTATATTTTCATTCATAAAGGAAAATGGCACTACTTTTTCATCTCCTGCTTGGGGCTCCATGACTGAAAAGTCTATACTGTCCCTGTGGACCCTGGCTGGTGTACCAGTCTTAAATCTTCTCATGTCTAGACCAAGCCCTCTTAGGCTATTGGTTAGCTTTTTAGCATAGCCAAGACCGTTTGGACCCTCCTTGAAGGTATCATGGCCTATAAATATTGTTGACTCTAGGTAGACTCCTGTGGCAAGTATGGTTGCCCTGGACCTATATTGGCATCCCAGTCTGGTTCCTACACCAGTGATCCTATTTCCTTCATGGAGGATTTCCTCTACCTCATCCATAATTAGGTCTAGGTTCTCTTGGTTTTCAATAGTTTCCTTCATTACCCTATGGTAGAGGTTTTTATCTGTCTGGGCCCTTAGGGAGTGGACTGCCGGTCCCTTGGCCGTATTTAATATTCTCGACTGTATGTATGTAGCATCGATATTTAGACCCATCTGGCCACCAAGGGCGTCGACCTC
>NZ_CDRRTB010000104.1:0-4865 GCF_977045075.1 Peptostreptococcus sp.
TGGGCCTCCCTAGAATTAAATCCATATTCATGTCTTTGTGAGTCTAGGTCTATATAGTGGACCATATTTATGTGGGCTGGATACCTATCAAGTGCATACATAAAGGATGCATGAGAGAAGTTGTCCAGCTCAGGCTCCTTATGTCCATTTCTTAGCTTGCCAAACTTAGAATTGAGGTCATACTGGAAATATGGGCTACCGTTTACCAAAGAAACCCATATCTGACTCTGCCACTTCCTGTTGGCAAAGATTTCAGGCATATTGTATTTTATGTCCCTTGATCCAGCCGTCACTGGCCAAAATATTGATAGGATATCATAACCTGCCTTTTTTGCGTAGGATTGGAAGGTAGGAACCTTTATATCCCTATCATACCAGTACCAATCTGGACTCAACCTTGAGGGCTGGACCCTTGTATTATTAATTACCCCATGCCTAGCTGGATATGTGCCTGTAGATATTGTAGTATGGGCACAGTAGGTAAGACTTGGGTATACTGTTTTTACATTTATACAACCAGATGCTTCCTTGAAAAATTCTCCAAAGGCTGGTAATTTTTTCATCTTGTCTATATCCACCCTTGATAGGCCATCAAAGGACAGGATATGTAGGTATTTTTTTTCCATCGCTACTCCTTATCTATTAAACAGTCTTTCTAAAAAATAGTAGACTCTTCCTCATTTAAACCTATTATACAATAAATTTTGTCTTTCTTGCCCCATCTTAGGAAATAAATTAATTCGAGAACAAAAGTAAAGTATAATAAAAACCATCTTGATACATTAAATACCAAAATGGTCCTCAATCCTTCTAGATTTCTTTTCGCTTTGAGGAACTTAAGTAACCCATTTCTTCCCTGTATTTTGCTACGGTTCTTCTCGCTATTTCAAAACCTTCTGCCCTTAGCATATCCTCTAACTTCTTATCGCTAAGTGGTTTCTTCTTGTTTTCATGTTCTATTATATCTTTTAACTTATCCTTTACTACGGATATAGAAATCATGCTTCCCCCTTCAGTCTCTAGGCTACCTGAGAAAAAGCTCCTAATTTCATATAGTCCCTTGTTTGTAAGTATATACTTATCATTTATACCCCTGCTAACCGTAGAGATATGACATCCTACAGTATCGGCAATCCTCTGCAGGGTCATAGGCTCAAGCTGGCCCTCAAACTTAAAGTAGTTGAATTGGATACCAACGATGGCCTCAGCTATTGATATAAGAGTGGTCTTCCTGTCCTCAACATCATTCATAATCCTCCTTGCAGAAGATAGCTTTTCCCTTATATAGGCCTTGACACTTGGATCATCAGTAGTGATATAGAGGTCCCTATAGTAGTTGCTAATGTTTAACCTTAGCCTCTTTTCATTATAGGGTCTAACCACCAAGTTACCCTCTTCGTCCTCTTCAAGAACGAGGTCAGGATAGGCATATACAATGGCATTCTTAAAGTATTTTTCAGCAGGTCTAGGGTCTAAACTCCTGATTAATTCGAGGTAGTCTCGGATTTCTTCCTGCTTTTTCTTATATTTAGATGCTAGTTGCTTGATATTAGAATTGGCTACAAGGTTGATATTATTCTTTATAATATCTTCTAGAACATCATCGTATATACCCTCGCTATGTAGCTGGAGAATAATGCACTCCTGTAGGTTCCTAGCACATATGCCTGCAGGTTCCAGACCTTGAACTAGACCTATGCATTCTTCAACCAGGTCAAGGTCCACACCCAGCTTATCAGCTATGAGGTCTTCACTTTCCCTCAGGTATCCATCTTCGTCCAGGCTATCTACCAAGTAGTCACAAACCTTCTTCTTCCTATCATCTAAATTCATTATCTTGACCTGACCATGCAGTTCATCATAAAGACTGTCTTCACCACTAGTCATATTTTCAAAGTCATAGTCAGAGTTATCTGCATACACTGATTCATTTTTATCAAAATCATAGTTGAATTTTTCTTTTTTAAAATATTCCTCCCAGTTGATTCCATCATCCTTTATATCTACCTCCAATAAAGGGTTTGACTCAGCTTCAGCTACTATGGCTTCCTCCAACTCATACCTGCCCATATTGAGTATATTCAAAAACTGAACTATATGGTTAGAAATATTTAAACTTTGTGTTTGTTTTTGTTGTATAGAGTTGTTTATATCCATAAATTGCCTTCTTTTCAGTAAGATTTAAATGCCCTCTCTGACCTCCTTTTTGCTAGGCCATAGGTACATTATTAATGATATTATACCACTAATTACCAAAACTGAATAGAAGTTTGATATCCTGGTCAATAACATTCCAGGTACAAGAAGCTTTTTTCCGTAGAAAACCATAAACATACTAAGGAATAGAGACTCACTTGCCCCTACTCCACCTGGTAGCGGTAGGGATGACACAGCTATATTAAGTATGGCCTGCATTAGGATTAGGTCCATAATAGTATAGCCACTTAGGCCAAAGCCCCTATAGACTACATAGGGTACTGCATACAAGAGGCTTATCTGGACTAGAGTTAAGACCGTTACCTTCAGCAGTAATATTGGATTATTCCTCATATATATGGCTCCACGCTCGTACTCTTCAACAGAGCTTGAAATCTTCTTTTCAATCTTTTCCTTATTCTTTATAATCCTACTCCTGTGTAGTAGTAGACCAAAGAAATTTAATATTTTAAATACCAGCTTAGGCCAGTATACCAGCAATATAATTCCTATTAAAAGAATGGCATTTGTGATAAAACCAAAGGCCAAAAGTATGGTGTTTGCCAGCTGTGAACCACCAATATTTGTATTTGTAAGTAGTCCTATAAGGGCATATATCACAACTACCAGTTGGTGGGCAAATAGGATTAGCATTAGGCTCAATGAAGAGGCTGTAACACTGATGCCATCCTTTTTCATATAGTATACCTGGGCTGGCTGACCACCTGAAGCAGATGGCGTAATTGAACTAAAATAAAAACCCACAAATCCATAACCTATGCACTTGAGTATTGAGGTCCTGTACTTAAGTCCTCTTATAATCAACCATATATTTACACCCTCCAAGGATGCATATAGTAGCATCATACCTATACCTGTTAAAATATATATTGGCTTTACCGACCTAAGGGCAGTCACTATAGAGTCAATAGACTCTCCCTTCAAAACCTGAGATACGGTAAATACCATCAATACAACCATTATAGTTATACCTATAAACTGGCTTTTTTTATTCTTTAAACCCTCCATTTTACCTCCTAAAACCTATGACCTAGGGTAGGATAAATTCATAACCCTTGGCCTTTAATTCTGGTATAGCTAGCCTTAAAGCCTCTATTGTATTTTTTGGTGCACCTACTGCCCCACCAGAATTTTCACCTGCATCATGCAGGCATATTATACTGGTCGGACCTGTCCTATCCAACAATTTCTTCCTAATAGATTCTGGGCTTGCCTGAGCTTCCCAATCCTCTGCCATTACATCCCAGTATATCATCTTCATACCATATTTTTTCACAAAATGGTTAGAAAAAATATTTGTATGTCCCCATGGTGGCCTGTATAGCATTTGGTCTAGGCCTAGGTCCTTCATTATCCTATAGCTATTTTCAAAATCCTTTTTTGTATATGGGTATGAATAAAGCATGGCATTTTTATGCTGCCAAGAATGTAGACCTACCCTGTGACCAGCTCCTAGTATCTTTTCTACAACCATCTTATTTTTCTGGGCATTTTCTGCCACCATAAAAAAGCTAGCCTTGACCTGGTTTTGGTCCAAGACCTCCAAGAGTTCGTGTATATACCTATCATCAGGTCCATCATCAAAGGTCAACATTATCTTATTGGCCTGTCCTGTAGTCCTAACAATATCCTTATTAAAAATCTTATTGTAGTAGGTAGGTAGGATAGAATGAACTACAAATACCAAGGCTACTAGCAAAATCAAATATAAAAAATACATTTATTCCATCTCCTTAATAGACTAAAAGTTGCCCGCAAAGGCAACTCTTAATACTATATTTATATTAAACATTAATTACAATTTGCGATTAAGTATCCACTATAATTAGCCTACAAGTAGGATTCTTACACTCCCACTTAATAGCTGTATATCTTTCTTGAATCATGATACATGCCTAGGCTGTAATTGTGCTTGCTCGCATAGGCATAATCCTTGAAGTAACCTGTATTTAACTTGGAAACAAAGGCAGCCATACTTGAACGTATAGACTCTAGAGCCTTGTCATCATTTACCAGGTCTACAATAGTCTTAACACTTGCATCTGGATTCTGAGTCAAGAGAATACCGAAATTATTATCCTCTATAAACTCTACATTCCTCTGCTCATTAGGTAGGGTTGGGGCAAATGAAACTATAGGTGTGTTTGAATATAAGGCTTCAAATACAGTTATCCCACCTGGCTTAGTCACTATACAGTCAGCTCTTTCCATTAGCTTGTCTACCTGGTCAGTAAAGCCTAAAACTGTAATATTCTCATACCTTCCATGAAGGTCCCTGTAAATTTCCTTGTTGTTACCAGCCACTATAGTAGTATGAAGTCCCGGTGCTGAATTCAATTCCTCATAGAAGGCTGGGCTCTTAGGTAGGATACCTAGGCCACCACCCATTATTAGGATTTCCTTCTTGGCCTTAAGACTAGGCATACCAATTATATTATCACTGATCAAGCGACCTGTCTTCTTACTTGCCCTTCTATTTTTAAACTTTTCTCCTACTGGAATACCATATACGACTATCTTATCTGGGTCTATACCCTTGTGAATCATCTCATACTTTACGTCTGGACATGCAACCAAATACTGGTCAGTTCCATCAACCAACCATTCGTAGTGGCTACTAACATCTGTAATGCATGTGATCAATTCTA
>NZ_CDRRTB010000105.1:0-4824 GCF_977045075.1 Peptostreptococcus sp.
TAATAAAGAATGAAAAAATAATATTGACAATATTATTCACTATTTTATCTATAGTAAGTATATATTATATAACATAATTAGGAAAGAATCATGACAACCCGTCCAACGGATGGTTTACAGGTTGTATAAAAGCCTATGGTATCCCATACCATAGGCTTTTTTATTGGGCTAATTGCCTTTAAAATAGTTGTATAATGTTTTCATGTTTAATTAATTCATATTTAATGGCGGAGAGAGAGGGATTTGAACCCTCGGTGCAGTTTCCCACACACCCGCTTTCCAGGCGAGCCCCTTAAGCCACTCGGACACCTCTCCGTATTATTTCCACCTAGATAATAATACCACAAGTAGTCCAATTTTATAAGCCCCTATTTTAATTATAGTCAATAAATTCCTGCATATTGTACATCTTCCTATTCATGATACCCCCCACTGAACGGAAGCCCACCCCATAATAACCAAGGGAAGGATCAGTAAGCTCATACTGTTTCAAGGCCTGAGTCCAGAGTTCCCTCTCTTCGTGGCTAGGGTTCTTAACATGTATAGCTGGATCATCATAGGTAGGTTGGGATGAGTAGAAGGTATAGTTCCTAGAATTCTTCTGACAGAATTCCTTTACCCCATCATGACAGGCAAAGTGGTCTACATTTCCCCCACTCTTGTCATGGCTATTCTTAGCTAGACTCTTATAGGAAAAGTTGTTGCCATGGTCTGCTTCAAATTTTTCTATGGCCCTGATAACCATATCCTTATCAATTTCCAGGTTCCTATTCTTGGTAAATATCACATTTTCCTTTTTGACACCCATGGTTTCTAGGGCCCTTACCATTTCCATATCCCTTAGGTAGGTGAAGTCATCCCTACTAATCCTACTCCTGTTAGTCCTGATAAATTCACGGTCAAGGGACTCATATATCTTACTCTTACTACCATCTGTCATCAGTATTAGGTAGACCTTCCTTCCGTCCTTTACATCTCTGATTATATCCAGTCCCATGTCTATAGTCTCATCATCCTGGTGGGGATTTATATATACTACGTCTGTCATGTACTTTTTAACTAGACCACCCACTGCTACTATCTTTTGAAAGTGGTAGTCGTGGACCTCTTCACTGGTATTCTTGACCAAAACTATGTTGGCCTTCATTATCCCTGCAAGGGGAGATGCTGCTACCGTATCTGCAAAGGTAAGACCTGAGGCTACTAGGCTATTCTTACTATCTGGATAATAGTCCTTCTGTATAATCCTAGATGTCTGGTACCTGTCCTGACCACTTATTCTTCTGGCCTTGCCTATCTTGGCCATAGACTCACTACTGATGGTATTTTCTCCACCTATCACCAAGACCTCTTCTGCCCCGTAATCATTTATTATCTTGGCCATATTATCATCTATATCCTTTGGTACCAAGAGCATTGGGACCTTGTTGGCATATGAATAGGATGACATGGATAGGCTATCTGCAAAAACCTCACTGCTGGCCAATATCAGACTCTTTTTTGTAGTTGTCTTATTCTTATTGGCAAATTCACCACACTTGTATGACAAATCAAAGGGTTTTTCGGCACTTATCCGAGTAACCTTACAGCCCTCTTCTACTAGGTCAGCTTCTAGCTTGGGGTTTATATTGCAGCCAACTAGGTAGGCATGCTCTGCCCTTAGTCTTATCATCTCTGCCCTAGTCCCCCTATCTAGTCCCCTCTTACTGTTCAATAGTATTGGAGCATCCAGGTAGGCCGATACCTGAATTGCAGACATACTGTCTACATAGTTGGATCCATCTACTATTATGACCTCATCTGAATGGTCATAGGTCATCTGCGAGATGAGCCTAGATGTATCTTGCCTGTCCTTGCCACTCAGATTTATATAGTCCTTGCTGGAATCAGTTAGAAATTGGTCAACTTGTCTTTCTCCATAGGCATCTGCCTTTGGTCCACCAAACAAGCCCATACTCATACTAACCACACCGGCAAGCACTAGGCCTCTATTTAAAAACTTATTCATTGATATACCTCCGAACAATAGAATTTTACGTGAAAGTCTCTCCTATCAATAGAATATCACATAATACCATGCTTGTAATTATATTTTAGTCCACAATTTATTAAATTTTATATTTTTTGAGATTTTTCCGCTAGAGGTCCTCTTTCCTAGGCTTACTTGATTTTTCCTGCCTTCTTTCCATGAAAAAATCAGTCAAGAGCTTGCTGGCCTCTTCCTCAAGCAGTCCAAACTCGTAGTAGATCTTCCTGTCCCTATAAACCTCTAGCTTGAAGTTGTTATGCTTGCCCACCAGGTGGTTTTTCTTGTGGCTGGCACCTATATATAGGCTTTTTATCCTAGAATTCTCTATGGCTCCAGCACACATTAGGCAGGGCTCCATGGTCACATACATCTGGCAGTCGTATAGCCTCCACCTAGATAGGGTCTTGGCTGCATTTTGTATGGCTACCATTTCTGCATGCTGACTTGGGTCCCCTGTCAGCTCTACCTGGTTAAAGCCCCTACCCACTATCTTTCCATCATGGACTACAACTGCACCAATAGGGGTCTCCCCTATGGTATAGGCCTTTTTAGCCTCCTTGAGGGCCTCAGACATAAAATACTCCTTGTCCTTGTCATCTGTTTGATATAGGTCCCTAACTGGCTGGTCTGACCTGTCAGACTCCCTAGCATGGCCACAGGACCTAAGGTCAGGACCTTTATCCTTCATGATGCCTGACATAAGGGACACACCATGGACCCCTCTGGCAAGGACCTGGTCTACCCTGTCCAAACAGATACCACCTATGGCATATACTGGCAGACTAGATACCCTGCACATTTTGTCTAAAAAGTCTAGTCCCCTAGGCTCTAGTCCCTTCTTGCAATCAGTTGTAAATATGTGTCCTGCGAATATATGGCTAGCCCCCAGCCTTTGAGCCTGGCTAGCCTCCTCAGGCGAATGGGTTGAAACTCCTACATGGTCAAAGTAACCTATAAAGCACCTGTACTTATTCACATCCTCGGCCAGTTCTAGGAGGTCATGGAGGGGCATATGTATATTTTTTATCCCCAACTTCATGGCAGATCTCCAGAATTTGTGGGCATAAAGGTCTATTCCATGGGTCTGGCACAGTACTTGTGTTTCACCAAGTAATTTTAGGTAGGCTTCCTCCTCTAGGTCCTTTTCCCTCAAGACCAGTCCCTCTATTATAAAGTCGTCCAAATATGTTCCCTCTACATAGGCATCAAATACCTCTTCAAGCCTCTTTAAAAGTCCATCCTGACAGGCCTTCCTATTGGTTACGACCATTAATTTTTTCTTGTTCTTTTCCCCTCTTTTTTCCATATTGCTCCTTATTTGATACCCTCTTTAGTTAGGTTTATATAATCACTCATTACTGGCTGTAGGCCACCAGACTTTATAGCTTCAAAGACCTCATTAACATCTCTTGTATCAGCTATTTCAAACTGCTCATCGCCCTTTTCCTCTTCAATATCCTCAGAATGACTTCCTATACCCGTGCTTACACCAGCAGATATCTTTGTAGCTGCTATTTTTATGATATTATCCCTAAACCTTGCTAGCTCTCTGGTTGATACAGTGATACTGACAAATGGTAGAAAGATCCTATAGGCGCATATTATCTGTAGTAGCTGGGTTTCATGAACATCCTTAGGGTTTATTTTATCATTATTTATAATAGGTCTCAACCTTGGACATGAAATTGCTATCTCTGCATGGGGATATTTTTGCTGGAGTAGGTAGGCATGGTAGCCTGTAGCAAAGGCATCCTTCCTAAAGTCATCCAGCCCTAGTAGGGCTGCAAAACCTACCCCTCTCATTCCCCCTCTCAGGGCCCTCTCTTGAGCATTTAACCTATATGGAAAGACCCTCTTATGGCCCGCTAAATGTAGGGTTTCATACTTGTCAGAATTATAGGTTTCCTGAAATACTGTCACATAATCTGCCCCGCATGAATTAAGGTAGGCATACTCATCAGTGTTCATAGGATAGACTTCCAAGCCCACTATACTAAAGTACTTGCTGGCCAACCTACAGGCCTCTCCTATATATTTTACATCGGAGTGCTTCCTGCTCTCTCCAGTCAGGATTAAAATTTCTTGTAGGCCTGTTTCTGCTATGGCCTTCATTTCCTTTTCAATCTGGTCGAAATTTAATCTAGACCTCTTTATCTTGTTGTGGGAATTGAAGCCACAATAGATGCAGTGGTTCTCACAGTAGTTGGCTATATATAGGGGTGTAAACATATATATAGAGTTACCAAAATGGGCCCTTGTCTCCCTCTGGGCCCTCTGGGCAATCTCTTCCAAAAAGTCTTGGGCTGCTGGTGATAGGAGGGCCTGAAAGTCCCTAGGTGACAAGGTATCCTTGGCCAGGGCTACCTTGACATCATTTGCAGTAAAAGAATCGTAGTCATAGGCCTCCATCTGGTCTATTACCCTGGTCATTATATCCGATTCAAGCCTTTCCATCCCCTTCATATATTCCATATGGTCAATCATCTTCATTCCTATACCTCCTAATCCTCTAAAAATCCTGTCAAAGGTGATGAGGCTACTCCACCCTTTTCTATAACCCTACCTAGCTTGGCTAGGTAGGCCAACCTACCAGCCTCTATAGCCTGCTTGAAGGCCTGGGCCATCATAGGTATATTTCCAGCAGTTGCTATGGCAGTGTTGGCCATTATTGCAGAAGCCCCCATTTCCATAGCCTCGCAGGCCTGAGATGGTCTACCTATACCCGCATCTACAATTACTGGCAGGTCTATCTCATCTATCAAGATTTGTATAAAGTCTTTGGTAGCCAAGCCCTT